>NZ_JHVL01000002.1 GCF_000620125.1 Clostridiisalibacter paucivorans DSM 22131
ATCTCACCCATTACTGTCTTGATACATGTTTTCTTGAAACCTTTATTTCTATATATCTTCTTATCTCTTTCTTTCATTAGCTCATCATCTAGTTGATTAAGTAGCTCTGTGATTATTTCACATGCCTGACGGCAAACAAATTCATAAATCCTTTTCTCTAAATCCTTGAAATTTATATCCATTTCCTTTAAACTTATCTTATACATGTAATCACCTAACTTTCTAGTTTTCTTCGCAGATACTATTATATTGGATGATGCATGTATATGAAAGATGCCTTAAGGCATCTTTTTTATTTTTTGTCCTTTTTGCCTACTAAAATTATACTCTAAGATATGGTTATTAGTCCTCTTTTGTATAATATAAAACTCTACCACAATTATCACAATAATTTACTTTATTAGAATGTTTGATCTTAGAAAGAGTTGATAGGGGTATAGCCATATGACATCCTGTACATTTATCTCCCTCTACTCTCACTACTACTCTTCCTTTTCTCTTTTTTGCATCTGTATATTTTTTCAGTAAACTATCATCTAATTTATTTTTTATATTTAAGATTAATTCCTCTTGTCTTTCTATTGTAACCTTTAGATCCTCAATATTTATTTTAATTTCTTTTTTTCTCTTTTCTAAAGTATCTCTAATTTCCAAATATTCTCTATGTAGATTGTCTATATCTTCGCTATTTTTATCTACTTTTTCCATAAGTTCAAGGATTTCATCTTCTATTTTCATAGCCTTCTCTTTAATCTCATCCTGCTCATTTTTTATTGCCTCTAATTGCTTTATATTGGATATTTTTCCTCCATATAATTTATTTTCTAATCTTTTAAAATCAAAATTAATATGTTTTAACTTATTGTTTAATCTCTGCATCTTTGCATTGTCTACTTCAACCTGAGTTTTTTTATTTATTAGATCATACTCTAATTCTTTTAATCTAACAGTTAATTTTTCTATATTTTTTTCTTGTTCTAAATCTAGTAATTCTTTCTTATATTGTTCAAGCTTTAAGTCATAATCTTGTAACTTCCATAACAATTCTAGCTGACCCATATTTACCCCTCCCCTTTATAAAGGAAAATTTAAACGTATAGAGTAGATTATATAATCTACTCTATAATATATTATATGGAGAACAATCATCCTTATCAGAAATAATTATATTTATGTCTTCGTCTATAATTTTTTCTAATCTAGACTTTAGCTCTGGTAAGACTGTTTTTTCAGTATAATAATGACCTGCATCTATGAGAGCTAAATTTCTTTCCATGGCATTTTGAGCATCGTGATACTTTATGTCTGATGTAATATAGACATCTGCACCTTTATTATGGGCATCAGATATAAAATCTGCACCACTTCCTCCACATACTGCTACTTTTTTTATGTCTTTAGATATATTACCATAAAATTTTAATCCCTTAGATCCCAATATATTTTTTATATTATTGGCAAAGTCCCATAAACTCACCTTAGTTTTCATCTCTCCAATCCTACCTAGTCCCCACTCTTGTCCTTTGTTTTCTAAAGGATATATGTCATATGCAACTTCTTCATATGGATGAGATTTTATCATAGCATTTAATACATTATTTAGCCTATTATGGGGCACTATTGTTTCTATCCTCACTTCATTTACTTTTTCCACTACACCTTCTTTTCCTATATATGGATTTGTGTTTTCTCTAGGCATAAATGTCCCAAATCCATTTATATTATATGTACAATGACTATAGTTGCCTATCCATCCTGCCCCTTTATTACTGATAGCATCTCTTACCATTTCACCATGGGATTCCGGTACAAATACCACAATTTTATATGATTTTTCTCTTCTAGTGACCTTAAGGACTTGCGTATTTTCTAAATCCAATAGTTTAGCCAATACATCGTTTACACCTTCATTTGCAATATCTAAATTTGTATGAGCAGCAAACAATGCTACATTATTTTTTATGAGTTTATATATTATATTACCTCTATATGTATTTGAAGATATACTTTTTATGCCTTTAAATATAAAAGGATGATGAGTTATTATTAAATCTACATTGTTTTTTATTGCCTCATCTACTACATTATCTACAGCATTTAATGCCAATAGTATTTTTTTTATATCTTTATTTTCATCTCCAATTTGTAATCCACAATTATCCCATGACTCTGATAATATAGGCGGTGCTATTGAATTCATAATATCTATTAAATCACTTAATATCATAAAAGATTTTTCACTCCCTCAATTCTTTTATATCTATTCATTACTTCTTTATATTTTTTATTTGCCCTATATGATTTTTTCCCTTCTAAATCAATTAATATCTTTTCCAAAATTTTTAATCTCTTTTCTAAAAATTTTTCTAAAAGTGGATCTTTATTTTCAATAAGCTTTTTTCCTATTTCTAAGTATAGTGTGTCTTCTAAATCTGTTTTTCCATGACTTGCTACAATTATCTCATATATCCTATCCTCTTCTTGTGCTAACTTTTCTTCTATTATTTTAAATCCATTTTCATATAGGTATTTCCGTAAATCTATAGATGCAACCATGGGTTGAAATATAAACGTATCTATAGATTCAGCTACATGAAATGAGTCCTTTAAAATATCCTCTATAAGAACTCCCCCCATTCCTGCTATTATAGCCATATTCACTTCATCTTTTTCTATTACTTTTAATCCTGAACCTAGTCTAATATCTATATATTTTTCAAATTTTTTCTTTTGTACATATTTTTTAGCACTCTCTAATGGCCCTTCATTTATGTCTGATGCTATTATATCTCTACTTATATTATTTTCTACTAAATATACAGGTATATATCCATGATCAGTACCTACATCAATTATTTTTTTATTTTCTGGAACTAAATCTGCTATAGCCTGCAATCTGGGAGATAATTTCATATTCATCACCTTGTTCTGTATTTAGAATTTATTTGGAAAATTCACCAAATCCTCTATTAAATGCAAAAATGCTCTATACGAGCATTTTTACTCTAAAAAATCTTTCAATTTTTTACTTCTGCTAGGGTGTCTTAACTTTCTCAATGCCTTAGCTTCAATCTGTCTAATTCTTTCTCTAGTAACATCAAATTCTCTTCCAACTTCTTCTAATGTTCTTGCTCTTCCATCATCTAATCCAAATCTAAGTCTAAGTACTTTTTGTTCTCTTTGGGTAAGAGTATCTAAAACTTCTACCAATTGCTCTTTAAGCATTGTAAATGTTGCAGCCTCTGATGGTGCTTGTGCATCATCATCTGGTATAAAATCACCTAAATGACTATCTTCTTCCTCTCCTATAGGAGTTTCTAGAGAAACGGGTTCTTGGGCTATTTTTATTATTTCCCTGACCTTTTCTTCATCTAAATTCATTTCCTTAGCTATCTCTTCTGGCAATGGCTCCCTTCCCAATTCTTGCAATAATTGTCTTGACACTCTAATTAATTTATTTATAGTTTCTACCATATGAACTGGTATCCTTATAGTCCTAGCCTGATCTGCAATAGCTCTAGTTATGGCCTGTCGTATCCACCATGTAGCATAAGTACTAAATTTATACCCTTTCCTATAATCAAATTTTTCTACTGCTTTAATAAGGCCCATATTTCCTTCTTGTATTAGGTCTAAAAACAACATCCCTCTCCCTACGTATCTTTTGGCTATACTGACAACTAGCCTAAGATTGGCCTCTGCTAACTTTCTCTTACTTCTTTCATCACCTTGTTCCATGCTTTTAGCTAATTCTATTTCTTCTTCAGCAGTCAACAATGGTACTTTTCCTATTTCTTTTAAATACATCCTTACTGGATCATCTACACTAATACCCTTAGGTACAGTCAATACATTTTCAGTACTTTCATCCTCTGCATTATCAGTATCACTTTTTTCCAAAAGAATATCATCATCCTTGTCACCAACAATATCTATACCCATGTCTTCAAGACTTTGATATATCTCATCTATTTGTTCAGAAGATAGTTCTATATTTTCCAAAGTATCCATAATTTCTTTATAGGTCAACATGCCTTTTTTCTTTCCTCTGTCAATGAGTCCTTTAACCACTTCTATGCCCTTCTTATTATCTTTTTTATTAATACCCATTTATTTCCCCTCCTTTCAGCAAAACTATTGGTGCAATTTCAATTCTTTGTCTATATTTATGAGTTGTAAGCATATACTTTTGAATTTTTCAACATCCCCTTCACTCTTTGAATCCATCAAGTCTATTTCCTTTAGTCGCTCTTTAAGTGCTACTTTTTTATTCTCCAATTTTTTAATCTTTACTGTTTTTATAAAATCCTCAAGTACTTTATTTTTTTGACTAGCATCTATATTAATTTGTGTATTATAAATATTTTCTAAAGTTCCAATTAAATTATCGTTTAATACTTTTTCAAAAGTTTTAAACAAAAACTCTTCATTTTCATAATATTCATATAATCTTTCAGCTATTTTTTTATATTCCTCAGTTATAAAATCTTCTGGAGAAATTTGTGTCTTTACAGACTCATATATATTTTTATCTTTACATATAAGGTATAGTAAATTTTTTTCTGCTATAGTATATCCTGGCTCTAATCTATTTATCACTGGTTTTATTCTATCTTTATTATTATCTCTATTATTTTTATTTATATACTTGTCCTTATAATTTCTTATTGGTAAATACTTAAGCTCTTCTTTAATAGAATCTTTAGATACCTTAGTTTCTTTTGATATTTTATCTAAATATACATCTCTTTCAACAGGACTTTTTATCTTTTTTAATTCAGTTACTATTTCCTTTATAAAATCTATTCTTCCTTCTGAAATATTCAAGTCATGCCTTTCTTTATAAAGCTGTATTTTGAAGTCCATATATGGAAGGGCATTTGACATTGTCTCATAAAATCTTTCTAAACCAAATTTATTTATAAACTCATCTGGATCTTTGGCATCTTTCAATACAATTACTTTAGCCTCTACATCTTCTTTTTTTAATATTTCTAATGCCCTATTAGTGGCCTTTTTACCTGCTTCATCAGAATCATAGCAGAGATATACGTCTTTTCCATATCTCTTTATGAGTTTAACTTGATTCTCAGTTAAAGAAGTTCCCAAAGATGCCACCGAACTCCTTATGCCATATTTATATAAAGAAATAACATCCATATAGCCTTCCACTAATATTACATCTTTTCCTCTAGCATACTTTTTTAATATATTTATGCCATAAAGGTTATATCCTTTATTGAATATTGGACTATCAGATGAATTTAAATATTTAGGTTGACCATTTTTTTCAATAATCCTTCCACCAAAACCTACTACAGAACCTCTATTGTTTATTATAGGAAAAATTATTCTATCTCTAAATCTATCAAAATAACCACTCTTATCCTTTCGCTGTATTATTAAACCCAGAGAATGTATATCTTTTATTTTATATCCCTTATGCAACAAATATTCTAAAAGTCCACTCCAATCTGGTAATGCATATCCTAACCCATAGCTTTTAATTACACTTTCATCTATTCCCCTTTCTCTTATATAACTTAACGCCTTTTTATTGTTCTGTAGATTTTCATAAAAATACTTTGCTGAATCTTTATTTATATTAAATAAAAGCTTATTTCTATCTTCTAACTCTTTATTTCTTTTAGTCTTTTTAGTTTCAATATCTATATTCACTCTACTAGCCAGTAGATTCAATGTATCTACAAAATCCATATTCAAGTGCTTCATAATAAAAGTTATTACATTGCCTCCTTCTCCACAACCAAAACAATGGAAAATTTGTTTGTTTGGAGAAACCATAAAAGAAGGGGTCTTTTCATTATGAAATGGACAAATTCCTTTATAATTTGAGCCTGTCCTTGTTAGATCTACATATTCTGATATCACATCCACGATATCGTTTTTTTCTCTTATTTCATCTATCATTTCATCATCAAAATTATATGGCATATTAACCACCTTAATATATTTTCAACAATTTTCTTTGTTTTCCTTCATTTTTATTATTTTTTTCAGTCTAATCTTTAATTATACTTTTTTCAATCAACTTTGTCAAATTCAACTGAAAATGAACATCATCTTGTTCCTTTCTTTTACTAGGACCTTTTATATTAGTTTTATTACTTCTTTTTAATTTCATAGTCAAATGCCTTCTCATCATCAACTCATCAATATTTTCTTCATTATATATATATCCATTAAAAGATATACAGTAACAATTCTTACCTAAAACCATAGCTGCTAAACCATGATCAGACGTAACAACTATATCTCCTCCTTCAGATATATTAGCTATTCTAATATCAGCAGATTGAGAGCTATTGTCTACTAATATCTTTTTTATGTTATTTGCTGAAATATTAATTTCATGATTTATATTTACCACAAATATAACTTCCAAATTATAATCTTTACTAACTTTTACTATAATATCTTTTACTGGACAAGAGTCACTATCCACTATAATTTTCATACCTAATCAACACCTTTTTTGGACTCGGAGTAATTATTTCGACAAAAAGTTATATATTCCTTCTTTTTTTGTATTTTTTTTAATATAATCTCCAAGGTCTTGGTACAAAAATCTCTTTAAATAGGTTTATTGCATATCGGTCAGTCATCCCTGCAATATAGTCACACACTACATCTTCCTTGTTTTGATCTTTCTCTCTATATTCATTAGGAATACTATCAAACTTTTTCATATAATACGAATAAAGCTCCTCTAATATATATTGAGCTTTATCATCTTCTTTTTTTGCTTCTCTATTAAAATATAGATTTTCAAACATGAATTGTCTTAATTTATCAGTATAATATTTAATTCCTTTGCTCATTTGAATATTCGACATATCTAGACTATTTTCTATAATGTCAGATATCATAGTATTTATTCTTTCCCCATGGCTATACCCTAATGCCTCAATGCAGTCTTTAGGCAATTTATCTATATGAAGTATATCAGCCCTTATTGCATCATCTATATCATGATTTATATATGCTATCCTATCAGCAAATCTCACTAATTTACCTTCTAACGTCATAGGTTTATCTTCCCCTGTATGTTTTAAAATCCCGTCTCTCACCTCTAGTGTAAGGTTTAATCCCCTATCTTCTTTTCTGAATTCTAAAAAATCTACAACCCTTAGGCTTTGTTTATTATGCTCAAAACCGCCCAAATGAAGTTCATTTAATACCCTTTCTCCAGTATGCCCAAATGGAGTATGTCCTAAATCATGACCCAAAGCAATTGCTTCAGTTAAATCTTCATTTAGCCTCAATGCCTTTGCTAATGTTCTAGATATTTGGGCTACTTCCAATGTATGAGTCAATCTAGTTCTATAATGATCTCCTTCTGGAGCAATAAAAACTTGAGTTTTATGCTTTAATCTCCTAAAGGCTTTTGAATGAATTATTCTATCCCTATCCCTTTGAAAATCCGTCCTTATATTACATTTTTCTTCATATTTCTTTCGTCCCGATGTATTTTTACTAAGAGTTGCATATCTGCTTAATACTTCTTTTTCTGTTTCTTCGTTCCTTTCTCTTATATACATTTTATGCACCTCTTTTATTATAAAATGAAAAATATTTATTTTATATCCCTTTATATTTATATACAACAAATAATATTATTATCCTTCATTAAATTAATTATTTTTAACCACGTTTTTGTTTTCGCAATATTCTTTATATTTATTTTTCTAAAAAAATAATGACCCTATTAAGAGTCATTTATCCAATCTCATCATTTCTTATCATTTCCAATATTATGCTCGCTGTCTCTTCCACTGCCTTATTAGAAACATCTATTACTATGCAATTTAATTTTTTCATCAATTCTTCAGCATATTCGATTTCACTTAATATTCTATCCATACTGGCATAATTGGCACTATTACTAAGTCCCAATGCCTTTAGCCTTTCCTGTCTTATCTCATTCAGTTTTAAAGGATTTGCTGTAAGCCCAACTATATGTTTTGGATCTATATCATATAACTCCTTAGGTGCTGGTACTTCAGGAATCAGTGGAACATTTGCAACCTTTATATTTTTATGGGCTAAATACATACTGAGAGGAGTCTTTGATGTTCTGGATACACCTATCAATACTATATCAGCCTTTCTTATGCCCCGCGTATCCTTACCATCATCATATTTTACTGCAAACTCTACTGCCTCTACTTTTCTAAAATATTTTTCATCTAATTTTCTTATAAGACCAGGCTCCCTTTTAGGACTAAATCCAACCACAGATTTTACTCCATCTAGTATAGGTTCCATAAGATCTATTGCGGTAATTCCTTTTTCTCGTGCTTTTGAAATCAAAAAATTCCTTAACGTCTCAACTACTATAGTAAATAATATTAGGCATTTTTCTTGTTTTGCCTCTTGCATTACCTCTAATATTTGTTCTTCATCTGTTATGTATGGAAATCTTCTAATTTCATAGGAAGTTAATGCGAATTGACTTACTGCTGCCTTTGCTACTTGTTCTGCCGTCTCTCCGATTGAGTCCGAAAGTACATAAATAACCATTTCTTTATTCATAAACTGACCTCCTTAACCTTTAACCCCAAAATCTACAAATAGGCTAGTTATATTAGTTTTAGAAATTCTCCCCAGTACTTTGTATCCCTTTCTATTATCTATATCCACTTCTTCCACTACAGGCAAACTATCCACTTCATGCTCTATAAGTTTTATTGCAGCATCTAATACAGTTTCTTCTTGTGTACACACAACTATATTGGGCATTCTTGTCATTATTATTCCCACAGGAATTTTATTTATATCCATGCCACCTATGGCACTTTTTAAAAAATCTTTTCTAGATACTACTCCTGATAAAAGTCCTTCAGTTATTACAAATATAGTGCCCACGTCTTCTAAAAACATATTTACTATAGAATCATATACAGATGTCTCTTCGTCGACTATAACTGGAATAGACTTTATCTCCGAAACTTTTATACTGGTAACCTTGTCCCTAAATAAATTGAAATTAGACTTTCCAGAATAAAAGTATCCTACTTTAGGCCTTGCATCTAATATACCTGACATTGTAAGTATAGCTAAATCTGGTCTTAATGTAGCCCTAGTAAGATTTAATTCATTTGCTATAGACTCACTAGTTATAGGTTCATTATTTTTAACTATATCGATTATTTTTTTTTGCCTATCACTTAACTGGATGGTTATCACCCCTTTGTCTAGATCATACAAATACTATGTATATATTCTATCAGAGTTCTAATAATTATGCTATAAAAAGAGTTAGTAGTAAGTAGTTAATAGTTCAATGAAGAAATTAAAAGGCTTTTAACCATTACCTACAACTACTAACTAATAACTACTAGCTAATAACTATAAACTATCCTTGATAAATCACATATAGTTAACATCATATCTGAAATAGACTTTATCAATGCTAACCTATTATTTTTTATATCTTTATCATCAGTCATAACCATTACATTGTCAAAAAATTCATCTATAGGTTGCCTTAATTCAATCAATGTATCCAATGCCTTATCATATTCTTTATCTTTTACTAAAAGTTTAACTACATCTTTTAATTCATCATATTTTCTATATAATTCTTTTTCCTTTTCTTCTGACAACAGCGATGGATCTATATCATCGTTTTCAGCCTTATTAGCCATTGTAATTACTCGGTTAAATGCTGCAAGTATTTCACCTAATTCCTCTTTTTCAAGCCATTTATTCAACTCATTGGCTCTCAAGAGAATATCCGACACATCATCTATGGTATTTATAACTGCGTCTATTACGTCATATCTTATTCCCATATCTATAAACATATTCTTCATTCTTCCTTTAAAGAAGGACAATATATTCTCTTTTACTTTTCCATAATCAAACTCAAATTCTAGTTCTCTATATACATCTAAACTAAGGTCTATAAGTTTAGATAAAGGCAATGTTAAATTTTTATCGAGTATTATATTTATAATACCTAAAGACTGTCTTCTCAGACCATAAGGATCTTGAGAGCCTGTAGGCTGTAATCCTATTGCAAAACATCCTGATATAGTATCTATTTTATCTGCTATACCCAAAATAGCCCCTGATGTAGTTGTTGGAAGACTATCTCCAGAAAATCTAGGTAAATAGTGTTCAAATATAGCTGTACTTACTATATGATTTTCCCCAGATTTCAATGCATATTCTCTACCCATAATTCCTTGTAATTCTGTAAATTCATTTACCATTTTAGTTACAAGGTCCCCTTTAGCTAGGTATGATGCCCTTTTAATATTTTTTATAGTTTCATCTCCTAATTCCAAATATCTTGCTATATTCTCAGCTAATTTTCCATCTCTCAATGATTTATCATATACTGTACCCAATTCTTTTTGAAAGACTATATCCTTTAATCCATCAATATAATCCTCAAGTTTTTTCTTTGTATCCTCATTGTAAAAGAATTTAGCATCTTCTAACCTAGCATCTAATACCTTTTCATTACCTTTTGTTACTATATCAATGTAGTTTTCATCCCCATTTCTTACAGCTATAAAATATGGCATTAGATTCCCATTATCATCAACTACTGGATAGTACCTCTGATGTTCCTTCATAGGTGTTGTTATTACCTCTTTAGGCAAAGAAAGATATTCTTCTTTTATTCTTCCTATGAGAGGAGTTGGATATTCAACTATGTATGTAAGCTCATCCAACAATTCCTCATCTTCAAGTACATTTCCGCCTTTTTCTTTTGCTAATTTGTCACAACCTGTCTTTATCATACTTCTTCTTTTATTATCTTCAACAATAACATAGTTTTCCTCTAATTTAGATAGATATTCATTAACATTGTCTATAACAATGTTAGAAGAACCTAAAAATCTATGTCCTCTAGTTACATTAGAGGCCTGTATACCCTCTAAATCAAATGGAATTATTTTATCATTAAATATTGCCATAATCCATCTTATGGGTCTAGCAAACTTTAAATTTTTTCCTCCCCATTTCATAGGCTTGGGAAATCCTATGGATTTAATTATTTCTGCTAATTTCACTTTTAAGATTTCTATACTGCTTCCACCAGAAATAAATTTATGTGCATATACATACTCTTCACCTTTATATTCTTTAATAATTATATTATCTAAATCTACTCCCTGACCTCTAGCAAATCCCAATAATGCCTTTGAAGGATTGCCGTCTTTATCATATGCAATTCTTTTAGCAGGCCCTTTAACTGTCTCTTCTAAATCAGCCTGAGTTTCTCCTATATCTTCTACTATGAGTACAAGTCTTCTAGGCGTAGCATATACAGTTACTTCCCCAAATTCTATACGGTTTTCCCTTAACATTTTTTCATTATTATTTTGAAGTTGTTTCAATGCCTCATCTATAAATCTAAAAGGAATTTCCTCAGTTCCTATCTCCAATAAAAATTTATTTTTCATCTATATTCACTCCCTTCAAAAGTGGGAAACCCATTTCTTCACGAGTTTCTATATATTTAGATGCTATAGCTTTAGCTAGATTTCTAACTTTTCCTATATAACCGGTTCTTTCATTTACGCTTATAGCACCCTTAGCATCTAAAACATTAAATGTATGAGAACATTTAAGGACAAAATCATATGCAGGATATACAAGTCCTCGTTTTATAAGCCTATTTGCTTGAGACTCATAAGTGGCAAAGAGATCAAATAGTACCTTTGAGTCTGCTTCTTCAAAGCTATATACGGAATGCTCATACTCTGCTTGTCTAAATATCTCTCCATATTTTATTCCTTCAACCCACTCTATATCGAAGATATTGTTTACATCCTGTAGATACATAGCTATTCTTTCCAATCCATAGGTAAGTTCTGCTGATTCTAAATCACAATTTATGCCACCTACTTGTTGAAAATAAGTAAATTGTGTAATTTCCATACCATCTAGCCAAACTTCCCATCCTAGACCCCATGCACCAAGTGTGGGAGCCTCCCAATTATCCTCTACAAATCTTATATCATGTTTAATAGGGTCTATTCCTATAGCCTTAAGACTATCTAAATATAACTCTTGTACATCTTCTGGTGATGGTTTAAGTATTACTTGCATTTGATGATGCTGATAAACCCTATTGGGATTTTCTCCATACCTTGCATCTGCTGGTCTCCTCGAAGGCTCAACATAGACAACTTTCCAAGGTTCTGGTCCTACAGCTCTTAGAAAAGTATTGGGATTCATAGTTCCCGCTCCTTTTTCTACATCATAGGGTTGCATTACTACACATCCCTTTTCTCCCCAATATTTTTGTAACTTCATAATTAATTCCTGAAAATACATTTTATATCCCTCCATTCCTTTTCTCTTTACAAAAAATATAAAACCTTCCATCCCTATGTATAGGGACGGAAGGTTTCTCTTCCGCGGTTCCACCCTATTTGGCACATAATATATGTACCCTCTTTAAATAAATGCTCAAAAGCTCCCTTCACACAGAAAAATATATCAGGTTTCCACCATCCCCGACTCTCTTTATATATTTTTCTAGTTACTCTTCTTCATCATAGCACTTTATCTATAATTTATATATAGATAATTTAGCAGATTATTCTTTCATTGTCAATACTATTAAATATCTTCATCTTCATAAAACTCCTCATCTTCTACCTCTGTATAGCTATTCTCACTTTTTCTTTTTGTGACATTTCGTACCTTTTCTATTGTTTTTCCTGCCATCTTATTTATGTTAACTATTTCACCATCTTCTTTAACTATCTCTATACTACATTTTGTCATAAGTGCTGCTGCAACACCTATTGCTGTTATAGGTGGTGAAATTATAGCACCTATTGCACCTGCTGTTACTGGAACATTCATTATTATTTCATCATCTTTTTTAAGGGTTATTTTTGTTACATTGCCCTTTCTAACATATTGCTTTATCTTATCTACTATTTCGTCTCCTTTTCCAGTTATATTTTGAGACCATGACTTCTCTCTATTTTCTAATTCAATCAATGCCTCTACAACATCTCCATCATATTTTTCCAAAAGCTCCTTGGCCTCTTTATAGCCTATTCCTGACCTTTCCCTTATAGTATCAATGTCTTCAAGTCTTATTCCCATAACTGTCCCTCCCCATATTTTTTTCATTTTATCGCTTTTAACACCTTTAAAGAATTAAAAATCCTTTTATCTATATGAGCTATTATATAACTATGCAATATATCTCCTATACTTTTTTCTTCCTCAACAGTAAGACTAATTTCTTCCAAACAATCTAACTTAATATATAATAATACCTTTAATTTCTGTTGTATGTTGTTAGATATATTTCTCACAGATTTATCTCCATTTATACAGTTTTTACATAATACACCACCTGATAAAACACTAAATCCTAAAAACTCTTCTATATTAGTTCCACAATTTACACAACTATCCAACTGAGGTCTGTATCCAATAAAACTTATATACTTAATTTCAAAGGCATAAACTAACTTTAAATAGTCTTTTTCCATATGAGAAAGCACCAATAAAGTTTTTAATAATAAATTAAACACTTTATCATTTTGCTCTAATTCAGGCATTCCAAAGTCTACTAGCTCTACTATATAACTGGCATATGCAAGCTTTTCCAAGTCATTCCTTAAACTATAAAAAGAATTTATTATGTCTCCTTGATTCATATGATAAAAATTTCTACCTTTATACAAAATCAAATCGCTATAACAAAACACATTGGTACTAGGCATAAGTCTGCTTTTAGGCCTTCTTGATCCCTTTGCTATTGATTGTACTTTCCCATTTTTTTTAGTCAGTATAGTAAGTATTTTATCTAAATCATTAAATTTAGTTTCCCTAAGAACTATCCCTTGAGTGTTTATTAACATTTTTGCACCTCATACTATATACCTGAAACCACTTTGCCTTTATTATCTCTATTTTTTGATTTGCACTTTTTCCTGCTATCCCTATAGTAAAGATATGCTTCAATTTTTCCAGTTGCTTTAAATATATTCCACATTTCATCTAATAACATAGTCATATCCTCCCTAATATTGAGTTTATATAAATAGTATATAAATAGTTTGGTTCTTTATATATTAAATATACAATGTAAAAAGTGTTATCAATGTAAAGTTACAGACAAAATGTAAAGTATAATTTATTTATATCCCATTCTCTTTACTATATTTTCTTTATCTCTCCAATTTTTACTAACTTTAACCCATAAATCTAAATAAATTTTGCTTCCCAATAATCTTTCTATATCAATTCTGGCACTTTTTCCAATTCCTTTAAGTTTTCTACCATTTTTACCTATTATTATACCTTTATGAGAATCTCTCTCACAATATATAGTAGCTAAAATATCTATTATTTCACCGTCTTTCCTTTTTTCTATCTTATTTATATCTACAGCTATGCCGTGAGGTATCTCTTGATCTAAATAATGCAATGCCTTCTCTCTGATTATTTCTCCTATTATGAGCCTTTCTGGTTGATCAGTTATCATATCTTTTGGAAAATATTGAGGTCCTTCAGGAATTATTTCTTTCAATACTTCTATAAGATTATTTATATTTTTACCATTCAAAGATGATATTGGCACTATATTATCAAATACATTATATGCTTCAAATTGTTTTACTATATCCACTATTTTGTCTTTCTTCAATCTATCTATTTTATTTAACACCAATACCTTAGGCGTATTTATATGGGCTAACTGATTTATTATATAGTCATCTCCCTTGCCTACAGAACTATCCTCATCAGTCATAAATATAATTACATCTACTTCTTTTAGCGCATCCCATGCTACATTTGTCATATACTTACCCAATTTATTTTTAGGTTTATGTATACCTGGAGTATCTAAAAAAACTATCTGAAAGTCATCTTCTGTATATACACATTGAATCTTATTCCTAGTAGTTTGAGGTTTATTAGACATTATAGCTATTTTTTCACCTATTATTTTATTTATTAATGTTGATTTACCTACATTTGGTCGTCCAACTATTGTTACAAATCCTGATTTATAACTCATTACATCTCTCCTCTTTATTTTTCAAGTCTTCAGGCCCAAAACTATTGGGTAGAAGTTCCTCCAAAGTATATTCTTTAAAATTGTTCTCATCTTTAGCAATTATTACATGCATATTCTTGTTAAATTCCCTCATTACTTGTCTACACACTCCACAAGGATATGTGAATTCAGAATCTCCTATTATAACTATAGTTTCTATGTCTCTATGACCCTCTGACACAGCTTTAAATATTGCAGTTCTCTCTGCACAATTAGTAGGGGTATAAGAAGCTGATTCTATATTACATCCTGTATATATCTTTCCTGATTTTGTAATTAATGCTGCTCCTACATGAAATCTAGAATAAGGGACATAGGCATTTTTTCTTGCCTTTATAGCCATATTTATAAGTTTTTTTTTGTTCATTTAATCACCCTGCTCTATATTAATATCTGTATCTGTTTTTACCACTTGTATCCATGTAACTCCAGGATTTAAGACTATTTCTTCTCCTAATTCATCATAAAATAATGTCTTTGACCTTCTACTGTCTTTTTTCCATTTCACTGGTATAGACTTTCCACCAGTTATATATATACCCTTTCCTTGACCAACTAAACTAATAGACAGTCTTCCTTCACTATCTATTATTCTAGTTTTGGCTCTTTGAATAATTATATTTTTTGCCGTTATAGGTGTTTCATCAGTTTCATCTATATGTAGCTTGCCATCTTTGTATCTTTTGTATTCCTTATTTTCTTCGTCATATACATATTTTGTCTTATTATTTGAAAAATAATTTATATTTATTACCTTAGCCTCTTCTCCATCTATTTTTTTGAAATCTTCATTAAATTTAAAAGGCTGATAATCTCCTGTTGGTTTATATCCCCTTTGTTCTTGGGTCTCCCTTACCCTTTTCACACTGGAATATTCATTATGGGGGGGCCTTTTATTACTCTTTCCAGCCGACCTCCAAAATACATATTTGCCTGTAGATTGGGCACTTATATCTGGTATACCAAGTCTTTTTACATCTAATTTAGCCTGTGGGCTACCTCCATCATGTACATATACAGCATCATATTCCAAGGAAGCAGTTATAAAATAAGGTCTAGCACTTCTTATGGGACCAATTAAATCTGGATCATTTATTAAATATAATCCCATATATCTAGTTATCTTTCCTTCTGCTAAAAATTCATATATAATCTCAGCCTGATTTAATCCTGCTTGCCATCTTGCCCCCTTATGGTTATCAAACATAACCGCAACAGGTCTTCTATTTACTATTTCTTCTGGTGCATAAATTCCACTTAATGGAGAAGGTACGCCTTCTTTTTCTATTATTGGTTCTTCTTCCTCCTCTTCAGGCAATTTAGGTTTTTCTATAGCATCTTCTTTTTTATTTTCTTCATTGTTTACTGGTTTAGAACTTTTACAACCTGAAAGTGCCAATATAAAACATAAAATTAATAACAACATTACATTTTTTTTCATAAACCAACCTCCACTTTTAACTCTACTTCTTAGAATCAATGTCCAAGAATTGTTATTTTTATCCAAAAGCCTGAAATATAATTACTGTTATAATTATACCAATTATCCCACCTAATATTACTTGTAATGTAGAATGGATTTTCCCTTCTATTCTGCTCTGAGCAACTAAAAAAGCACTAAAAAAAGTTAGAGTAGCTACAAGGGTATTTTCAGTAATAAATGTTATAGATGTAGATATGGCAAAAGATATGGCAGCATGTCCACTGATAATTCCACCTTTAAATGCAGTCCCTTGTTTGCTAGTACTTTTTATTACAATTGTTATTATTGTTACTATAACTAAACTTATGAATGTCAAATGGATTGGAATCTGTTTTATTTTAGTTATAATATGATGGGTATATGGATTTACTCTATCAAACATTAATAGATATGCAACTATAATAGCATTTATTGCCGATACCAATACTGCTCCTGCGGCTACATTTTTTGCTATTTTAGCCAATGGATGATATTCCTTAGTATAAATATCTATGGCTTTTTCAATAGCTGTATTAATCATCTCTGTTATAACTACTAACGATATAGTAAAAAAAAGAATTATAAGCTCAACTCTACTAAAGTTAATAAATAAACTAAAAAATAGTACTAAAAATGCAGCCAAAGTATGTATCCTCATATTTCTTTGGGTCTTTAAAGTATATATAATACCTTCAACTGCATAGTTAAAACTATCTATAAGTTTTCTTACCCTCATCTCAATACTCCCAATTCTTTATTTAAATAATCCAAGATTTTTCATAACTTGTTTTTCTTTTTCTCTCATAATATTTTTTTCCTGTTCCTCCATATGATCATATCCCATAAGATGAAACATACTATGAGCTGTAAGATATGCCATTTCTCTTTCAAAGGAATGCCCAAACTCTTCTGATTGCCTTTTAGCTGTAATTGCCGATATAACTATATCTCCAAGCATAGGTAATTGTCCATCAAATAACGTATTATCTTCCATGGGAAAAGATAATACATCTGTTGGTCTATCTTTTCCCATATAGATTTTATTTAATTTCATTATTTCATTATCATCTACTATTGAAATGCTCAATTCATAATCTTCAGTTCTACTTTCTATATTTAAGCATTCTTTTATAACTTCTTTGAGCATTTCTATCATTTCATTAGTTATTTCAATTTCCTGTTGTCTGTTATCCAATAATAAATCCACTTAATTTCCTCCCTTTAACTCCTTTAAATTTAACTTAGGATATTCTATTCTTTCATGAAATATTCCAAACAGTACATTTAAAAAAGAATTTGCTATAATATTTAAATCTTTAAGAGTTAAATCACATTCATCTAATTGTCCATCATCTAATTTTGACTTTATTATTTGTCTCACAAGGGCCTCTATCTTTCCCTTTGTAGGTTGTTGAATAGACCTTACTGCTGCTTCAACAGAATCTGCTATCATAATCAATGCAGCTTCTTTAGACTGAGGCTTAGGTCCACTATATCTAAAGCTATCCTCTTGAACTAAATCAGGATTTTCCCCATTCATAGCCTTGTGATAGAAAAAAGCCACTAATGTATCACCATGATGCTCCTGTATTATATCTTTAATTACATTTGGTATCTTATACTTCTGGGCTAATTCTATACCGTCCTTTATATGACTAGTTATTATTAATGTACTGAGACTAGGATTTATTTTGTCATGGGGATTATCTGAACCCAATTGGTTCTCCTTGAAAAAATAAGGCCTTTTTAATTTTCCTATATCATGATAATATGCTCCCACCCTTACTACTAATGGATTACAATTTATAGCTTCTGCAGCATTTTCAGCTAAATTACCTACTATTATACTATGATGATATGTCCCTGGTGCTTCTAATAGCAATTTTTTCAATAATGGATTGTTTGGATTGGAAAGTTCTAACAGTTTTAATGGAGTAACTACAGAAAATACACCTTCCCAAAATGGTAAAGACCCTATAGTTAAAACTGCACTAAAAACTCCATTTATTATTCCATATATACTATCTTTGATTATGTCTGTATATCCTAAATCTCCTATCAATCCAAAGGTAATGATACTTATAACATTAACTAAACTTATTAACAATCCTGTCAAAAAAATATTATGTCTTTGATTTGCATAAACTACCCCTATCGCTCCTACTGTACCGCCTATTATACACATTGTAACCACATTTATATCATTTCCTGTAATAACACCTAATAAAATAGATATAATGAAATTTATCAATACAGATAATTTAGGATTTATCAGTATGGATATCAGCATTGCAGCAGCAGATATAGGCATCAAATATGGTGATATATTATATATAGCCTTAGATATTATAAGGGCACCTAGTATTATTATTGCCAAAATTGTTATTTTTTTGGTGTTTTTTAGTATATCTTTATCCAATACAAATAAATATCCTATAATTATGGCCTGAAATATAAGTACTAATAAAAAGCCACCTGCTATTAATTTAATATCTGTGCCATCATTTGCCCTTAATATACCTGCTTTTTTTACTAAATCTAAAGTCTTCTGAGTTATTTTTTCTCCTTTAGATACAATCAATGCTCCTTCTTTTATAATAACAGGGTCTATGCTCTCTGATGCCTCTTGTCTTTTGGATTGAGTAGTTTCAAAGTCTAAAAACTTATTGGGTTTTAACGTCTTATGAACTATATCTTGTCCTATTATTTTAATATCTGATGGTAAATCATCCAAACTATTAAAAACCTTTGATATATTTTCTTTCTCATATTCTAACTCTTCTTCCTTTATACCTAAGGCCATAAAAGGGTTTATTATATCATATACAATGTAGTTCTCTAATTTTTTCAATACTTCTATATCTTCATTTAACAATGTCTTATAGTTATTGTCAGTGAGTTTAAATTCAAAATTATTCTTTAAATAATCAATGGCTAATGCCTGATCTCCTTCTGCTTCTTGCTTGAAATCATATATATATTTAAATAGCCCTTTTATTTGATTTTTTATCTTCACCGATACTGCTGGATTCACTTCATATACAGGTTCTATCTCATTCATCGCTTCTTCTTTTAACCTGTTTGTAGCCTCTTCATCTACTATCTCTTTAGTAGCTCTTATGTTTTCTACAGCTATTTCTCCAGGTTTTAGCACTATTTTTGCTGACATAATATTGGAAACTACTATAATAGACAATAAAACAGTAAATACAATGTATATTATAGCTTGTCTAACCAATGTTTTATTAAATAAATTATGCAATTTACTATTTTTATATTTTTCCCCTATTATTTTATTTATTAAAGGCATATTTATACCTCCATAAGCTAAAAATTATTTTTTCTTCTTTTCAAATTTTTCATATGCTTCTATTATTCGTTGCACTAGTCTATGTCTTACAACATCATTCTTGTCTAAATATATAAAATTTATACCTTTTATACTGTCTAATATCTTAGATACCTGTTTTAATCCTGACACCTTTCCCTTTGGAAGATCTATTTGCGTTATATCTCCTGTAATAATGGCTCTAGATCCATAACCTAATCTTGTTAAAAACATCTTCATTTGTTCTGGAGTAGTATTTTGAGCTTCATCCAATATCACAAACGATGAATCTAAAGTTCTTCCTCTCATATATGCCAATGGAGCTATTTCAATAAGTCCCCTTTCTTTATATTTCAGGTAACTCTCAGCTCCTAATATATCAAATAAAGCATCATGAAGTGGTCTTAAATATGGATCTACTTTGTCTTGAAGATCTCCAGGTAAAAAACCTAGCTTTTCACCTGCTTCTACTGCTGGTCTTGTCAATATTATTCTATCTACTTCTTTATTTTTAAAGCTATTTATAGCCATAGCTACTGCAAGATATGTTTTCCCTGTTCCTGCTGGTCCTATCCCAAATACTATATCATTATTTTTTATAGCATTTACGTATCTTCTTTGTCCTAATGTTTTTGGCTTCAAAGTTTTACCTGATGCAGTTACACATATTATATCATTTAATAAATCTTTTATCTTTTCTTCTTGTCCCTGACTTACTAAATTTATACTATATCTTATTGTCTGCTTAGTAAGTTTCCCTTCCTTTTCAATTATATCTATCAATTTATTTATCAATTTTTCCGCAATAGTTACATTATTCTCTGGGCCTATTATTCTTATCTCACCGTCTCTAGATATTATATTAACATCCAATTCTCCTTCTATCATTTTTATATTTTCATCGAAATTTCCAAATAAAATTTTTGTGAAATCTTCTCCTGTGATTTCAATTCTCTTTTCTTCCAATCTTTATCCTCCCTTTATAAATTTATGGTATTTTATTTTCTACAACTATATCTTCTATAACTTCTATTATAACATGTGCCTCCAATACATCTTCTTCTGTAAAAAAATTCACTTCCTTAGAAACAATTTTAGCTTCATCAGGTATTTCCTTTATTATTTTTTCCGTTCCTTTAACTGATGATTCTTTTTTTATAGCATCTATATTTTGTTTGTATCTCTTAACTTCCAGTTCTCTATATTCATGTACAATAATATCTATGGGCAATTTTATAAATCCTTTATCAGGAATATTATTTGCTCTTATCACTTCTCTATACTCTTTAAATGGAATTTCTCCATTCATAAGCATTATTCTTTTTTCTCCCAACTTTAATTCCTTAACAGTATATTTTTTCCCTGTTTCAGTCTTTAGTACTCTAAAAATAGGCTCTTTAATTACTGCCCTATAAAGTGTTCTTCCTAACACTTCTCCTTCTGCATGGACAAACAAAGGTTCTTCCATTGTCTCATCGCTAATAATTCCTGATATTAAAGGTTCACCCTTCTCTACTACATCCCCTTTTTTTACCAATGCCTTTCCCTGCTTAGCTACTATTTTTTCAATTACTGCCTTTTTTTTAGCTACAAGGCTACATGGAGTTTCATCGTCTAATGCTTTTGATATATCTGATCTTTTTTTAGCATTTATAACCAATCTAACTCCATTTATTTCACCATGGGCATATGATAGTTCTTCTATATCTCTCAAAATATTTGCATCTATTCTGTCTATATTGATATCTGACTTTCTAATACCTGGTTTAATATCCATTTCATAGAGATATTGTAATAGTTTCTGTTCATCTATATTATCTGAGCTTTCTATGTCTATTACCCATATAAAAGAAGTTAAAAAAAACAGGGTAATCATAGAAAGAAAGAAACCCAATACCATTGCTTTTCTAGACTTTAATCTATGAATCAAAAAAGGATAACCCTTTTTTTCTACAACTTCAACCTTACATCCTATATTTTCAATAATAGACTTCATCTTTTTATATGATTTAACTCCTATTTTTGCCTGCAATATGGTATACTCTATTCTTTCAATATCCCACAGATATAACCCTTTATAAACAGCCATATTTATGAATCTTTCAAGGGTTAGCCCCTCAATTTTAATAATAACATATCCACGAAAATAATTCCATATTCTTATAACTAGCAAGAGATTTTCACCCCTAGTCTATATACTCTATCTTTTTAATTTCACCACTTATGACTATTTCTTCTTCAATAATACTCCTTATTATCATATTATTACCATACACTTTAACCACAACCCCATTCCCTTTTACCCTTATAATGTCTTTACTATACTCTAATACTCCTTTATGATTTTCTATATTTAATTGTAACTTTCCTACCAATGTTATTTTAGGCAAATCTAAAACTATATCCCTCGGGAGCTCTAGAGCCTCTGTAAAAGCATATTTTATTTTATTCATTTCTATTTCCCCCTAAATATAGTTTAAACACTCCATATATTAAATCTATGATTATTAAAATAATCCTATGCATATATTCAAAAAAAATACAGCCCTTATAATTAAGCTGAAGATTGTTGACACATATACAGTTATGGCAAAGGCATAAAATAAAAGTTAGTAGTCAGTAGTAAATAGTTATTAGTTTAATGATAGAATACTATGGATTCTATCATTAACTACTAACTACTAGCTACGAACTACTAACTCTCTTACTTATATTATTCTTTTATCCTCATACTCTTAGGTTTAGACAATATCTCTGACATTATTATTCCTTTAATTAATGCATCAGAGGAAAAATCTAAATCTATCTGTGTACCAATTTCTCCATTTTTGATTTCATCTTTTATAGACTCCCCATATATTGACTCATCTTTAACATCAGATGTTCTATATTTCTCTTTTCCCAGGGTTTTATCCTCTTTTGCAATTTTAAAATCATCTTCATATTCTACTAATTCTTCTACTTTTTTATTATCTTTTATTCCTTTATCTTTTTCTTTCAAATTATCTAATTCAGAATTTATTGTATCTGTTATTTGTTCAAATATACTCTTTTTATTAGATTTTTGTTTTAAATTTTCTTCCCTATTTTTTCTATCTCTTGGTTCAATCTTGTTTACTGATACACTCTGGTTCCTCTTTTTATTTCTTTCATCTATTTTCTTTTTTTGATCTAAACTTTTCTTTACTAGAGGAATCCCTATAATTGCTAAAAAACTAAGAATATCGCCAAAGTCCATAATAATCACCCTCTCCGATTATCTATTTATCTTTTTTTTCTTCATTTGAGTCAGACTTTGGTACTCTTGATATTGCATTCCTCATATCTGTATCAGCTAATATATTCTTCATATTATAATAATCCATTACACCTAATTTACCTTCATTTAATGCTTTAGATAATGCCAATGGCACTTGAGCCTCCGCTTCAATAACTTTAGCCCTCATAGATTGAACTTCTGCCTTCATTTCTTGCTCCTTAGCTACTGCCATAGCTCTTCTTTCCTCTGCCTTGGCTTGAGCAATCCTCTTATCGGCTTCTGCTTGATCCGTCTGCAATTGTGCCCCTATATTCCTTCCGACATCCACATCTGCTATATCGATGGATAGTATTTCAAAGGCTGTGCCTGCGTCTAGTCCTTTATCCAAGACATTTTTTGATATGTCATCGGGATTTTCTAACACCTTTTTATGACTCCCTGCACTACCTACCGTTGTAACTATTCCTTCTCCAACTCTAGCTATTATTGTTTCTTCTCCAGCTCCTCCAACTAGTCTTTCTATATTAGCTCTCACAGTAACCCTAGCTTTAACCATTACCTCTATACCATCTTTTGCTACAGCCGCAACCTTAGGTGTCTCTATAACTTTAGGGTTTACACTCACTTGTACAGCCTCTAATACACTTCTACCTGCCAAATCTATAGCTGCAGCTCTTTCAAATGGCAACTCTATATTAGCCCTTTGAGCAGCTATCAATGCATCTACAACTGTATTTACATTTCCTCCCGCTAAATAATGGGCTTCAAGTTTATCAACGCCTATATCAAGACCTGCCTTAGTAGCCTTTATAAGAGGATTTACTATTCTTGAAGGAATTACCCTCCTAAACCTCATTCCAACTAAAGTAAATAACCCTATTTTAACTCCTGAAAAATAAGCTGTAATCCATAATCCTACTGGAATAAAACTAAATAATAATGCTAAAAGCACCAAAGCAACTACTGCAATAACTACTACAAATACAAATCCAGGCATATTTAAACCTCCTTATTTTTATTTTAAATATTTATTTAACATAAATACTTTAATCAATTTTTCTTACTATTATCTTGGAACCCTCTATCTTAACAACCTTGACCTTACTATTCTTAGCTATAAATCCTCCCTCTGAAACTACATCTAACCTTATGTCATCTATCAATATAGTTCCTGCAGGTCTTAAAGTAGTCAGTGTTAATCCTTCTTTGCCTACATATGAGGCTTTCACTTGATTACTTGTATACCCCTTTTTATTTTCTTGTTTAGTAGATAATATTATCCTATCTAAATAAGGATTTTTAGGTCCATATTTTATTAATAATACTGCCGCAATAATAGCAAGAATTACTGCAAAGGCTAAAGACATTATTGCTGTTTCTATTGAACTCGATGCCATTATTACACTTAAAACCACACTTATAATACCACCAATACCTGGTATCCCAAATCCTGGTGCAACAGCCTCTACAAGGAGCAATATGAGACCTACTACAAATAATATTACTGCACCCCAATTAGAGTTTCCTGCTAGCATATTCCCACCGAAGAACAGTGCAAAGGCTAATAATCCAATAGTTCCCCCTACACCAAATCCAGGTGTCAATATTTCAATTACAAAGCCAATGAATCCTATTGCCAATATAGCTGCTGCAACATAAGGGTTTACTACTATTTCAGCAATTTTAATCTGTAAATCCTTTTCTATTGGTTTTATCTCCTCATAGTCTAAATTGAGTTTCTTTAATACCTGATTATAATTATTTGCTATAGCATCTGCAAAACCTAAATCATAGGCCCATTTATGTCCTAAATTCAAAAGGTCCCCTTCTTTAACTATGCCCTCTATCTCTATATCTTTATCTGCCATAGCTGCAACCAATTCTGAATCTCTCCCATTCTGTTCCGCAGTTGTTCTAAGCCATGTTACCCACATAGACATAACCTTTTCTGTATTAGGTATAGTTTCTGCAGAACCTATGCTGGCTCCTTCAGCCATTACTATATAATCATTTGATATAGTAATTAAAACTCCAGCTGACTCTGCCTTTTTATTGACAAATGCTATTGTAGGTATCTCTAATGACATGATAGATTCCTTTATTTTTTCTGCTTCAGATATAAGACCTCCATACGTATCTATTTCAAATATAACTGCAGATACATTTTTATTTTTAATATTTTCTAATTGGGTGTTTACAAATTGGGATGTTGCTTTATTTATCTCTCCTGTAATAGGTATTACATATACATCTCCATCATTTTCAGCAAAACCAAAACTACTGACTAATATCATAACTACAATTATTATATAAACCTTTCCAAAATTTCTTCTAAGCACTATGTCACCTCCATTCTTCTCCTATGCTATTATTTTATACCCTTTTTATTAAAATATCATCAAATAATTATATTCTACAAAAAATATTATTTTTTTAATATAGGTACCAGGCCTTAAGTCTTTACAAATAACTTGAAAATAACACAATCATTAAAAAGCCTGAATACAAAGTATCCAGGCTTTTACTAGTTCAAATGTTGCCTTACAATCTTATTGACCATACTTCCATCTGCCTTACCTTTTATCTTAGGCATCATCTTGCCCATAATCTTACCCATATCTTTCATATCTTTTGCTCCAACTTCATCTATGACTTCTTTTACCATTATAGAAAGCTCTTCTTCAGTTAATTGTTCAGGTAAGTATTCCATAAGGATCTCTATTTCTTTCTCAGCAGTCTGAACTAAATCTTCTCTATGGCCTTTTTGGAACTCTTCAATTGAATCTTTTTTCTGTTTAACTTGCTTAGATATAATATCTAAAATATCCTCATCTTTAAGCTCCACTCTATCATCAACTTCTCTTTGTTTAATAGAAGCTCTGACCATTGTGACAACATTTTTTTTAAGTTTATCTTTATTCTTCATGGACATTTTTAAGTCTTCCATCAGCTTCTCTTTGAGAGACATCCACTTCACCTCTTATCTTCTACGGCTGTTTTTTCTCTTAGCTGCTTCAGCTTTCTTTTTACGCCTTACACTAGGCTTTTCATAATGCTCTCTTTTTCTTGCTTCTGACAAAACTCCACTTCTAGCACATTGTCTCTTGAATCTTCTTAAAGCATTATCTAAGGATTCATTGTCTCCAATTTTGATCTCTGTCATCTACATCTCCCTCCCCTCTAGTACTGCAATTAGACCCTTAATTATTCTACATTAAAACTGCCTATCTTGCAATAAATATATCTACATTAGCCTGGAGGCCATTGAAGATTTCTTCCTCCTAATAAATGGAAGTGTAGGTGACCCACTGTCTGTCCCCCTTCTTTTCCACAGTTAGTAACTACTCTATATCCTCTATCAGATAAACCTTGTTCTTTGGCAATTTCCTTGATTTTAATATATATTTCTTTTATGATATCTATATTATTTTCATCCAAATGATTTAATGATTCAATATGTTCCTTAGGTATTACCAATATATGAGTTGGAGATTGGGGGTCAACATCATTAAAGGCCAATATTTTGTCATCTTCATATACTTTATCAGAAGGTATCTCACCATTGATTATTTTACAAAATATACAATCTGTCATACCTATCACCTCCTCAACAGATATTCTTTGTAACTATATTCTATATTTTTTAAAAAAATCCTCTATATATCTTCAATTATTTTTCCTATAATCTCTTCTTCTTTAATATGCTCTGTTAAAACTGTTAGTATTTCTCCCTCTATATCACTTTTGCAAGGAGCCATAACCTTTATATAATTTGTAGTATATCCTTCCATCGTTTCCACATGGTCTTTCACATCAGATTCAAATAATACGTCCATCCTTTTATTCAAAAATCCTTTTAAATATTTCTTAGTCATCTCTTCTGATATCTCTATTAATTTCTTGCTACGGTCTCTTTTAATCCTACCGTTAATCTGTTCTTTAAACTTAGATGCTGCTGTCCCCTCTCTAGGAGAATATTTAAATACATGCACCTTTAAAAAACCTATCTTCTTAACAAATTTACAGGTTTCCTCAAATTGCTCATCTGTCTCTCCAGGAAAGCCTACTATTATATCAGTAGTAAGTCCTACATTGGGCATATATCTTTTTATAAGATTGACCTTATCTAAATACTCTTTACTAGTATATTTTCTATTCATTCTTTTTAGTACAAAATCACTACCGCTTTGTAGAGAAAGATGAAAATGATTACAAAACTTAGGTAATTCCTTGACTCTTTTTATAAAATCTTCTGTTATCATATTAGGCTCTACAGAACTCAACCTTATTCTTTCAATAGAAGGTATCTGGTTAATCTCTTCTATAATATCTATTAACCTAATGTTACCCAAATCTTTACCATATGAGGCTATGTGTATTCCAGTAAGTACTATTTCTTTAAATCCTGCATCAGCCAATCTATTTACTTCTAATATAATATCATCTTTATTTCTACTCCTTATAGGTCCTCTAGTAAATGGTATTATGCAATAGGTACAATATTGACTACATCCATCTTGAATCTTAACAAAAGCCCTAGTCTTGCCTTTAACATTTTCTATATTCAATGTCTCAAATTCTGAAACATCCATTATATTTCCTACACTTTTTATCTTCTGACTATTTTCCATAACTTTTTCACATAAATCTACAATATCTTTACGATTCTGTGTACCCAATACTATATCCACATCTCCTATACTTGCTACTTCATCAGGGGCAATTTGAGAATAACAGCCTACTACACCTATGACTGCATCCTTATTTATTCGCTTAGCTTTTCTAATAAATTGTCGTGATTTTCTATCCCCCATATTGGTGACAGTACAAGTATTAATTATATATATATCCGCATAGTCTTGGTCATTTACTATTGTATATCCTCGTTTTTCAAATATTTCACCCATCGCTTCAGTTTCATATTGATTCACTTTACAACCTAAGGTATGAAAAGCTACTTTACACATTCTATTTATCACTCCACATCTTCCAACTCATACAGTGCCAATGCTACCGTTACTATGCCAGCCGTTTCAGTTCTAAGTATTCTAGAACCCAAAGAAACTATTTTCGCATTTATAGATTTGAAATTTTCAATTTCTGACTCTTCAAACCCACCTTCAGGACCTATAACAATATTCACACTGTCTTTAGATATATTTCTCAATACACTCTTTATACTTATGTTTTCTTCATTTTCATAGGGTACAATTATATTTTTCTTATCTTTAAGCTCTATTAAAACATCCTTAAATTTCACTGGACTAGTAACTTTAGGGACAATTCCTCTATTGCATTGTTTTGATGCCTCTAATGCTATTTTATTCCATCTATCAACTTTTTTAGAAGTCTTTTTATGATCTTTAAATTTAACTACAACTCTATCACTTATCATAGGTACTATTTTACTAACTCCTAATTCTGTTGCCTTCTGAATAATCAATTCCATTTTAGAACCTTTAGGCATTCCCTGGTATAGAATCACTTCAACATCAGACTCGCCCTTAGACTTCATCTTATCAATTATTAATCCAGTCACTTTATCTTTAGCAATAGCTTCTATTTTTACCAGATAGTCATTCCTTTCACCATCACAAAGAAATATTTCATCCCCTACTTTTAACCTTAAAACATTTTTTATATGATTGACATTTTCACCAGTTATTGTAATATATTCATCAGTTATATTATCTTTATCTACAAAAAATCTATGCATTTAATCTACCTCTTTGGGCTTTGAAACAATACATGCCCACTCGCCCATTATTATTTCATCTATTATTTTAAGTCCATTGCTCTTTAACGCATCCTTAACTTCTTCTATCTTCTCAAAAATTATCCCTGAAGCAATAAATACTCCATCTTCTTCTAAAAACCTAATAATATCTTTAGATAAATCTATTATTACAGATGCTATTATATTGGCAACAATGACATTACCTTTTCCCTCAATCACATCTAAAAGATTACCTTCTTTTATTTGTACAGTATTGGCTACCCCATTTTTTCTGACATTTTCCCTTGCCACTCTAACAGAGTCTTGGTCTAAATCTATGCCTATAATGCTTACAGCTCCCAATTTAGCAGCAGCAATTGACAAAATACCAGTGCCACATCCTATATCAAAAACTGTATCTAAATTGTGTACATATTTTTCCAATTGCTGGATGCACATTATTGTAGTCTCGTGGGTGCCTGTACCAAATGCCATTCCTGGATCAAGTTCTATAATTATATCATCTTCTATTTTCTCATATGTTTCCCAGGAAGGTTTTATAACTACTCTATTACCAACTTTTTTAGGCTTATAATACTTTTTCCATGTATTTGCCCAATCCTGATCATCTATCTCAGATGTGGTAACATTTCCAAGTCCCTTATCCAGATTATATTGAGGAATTTTTTCTACATTTTGTCTTATAAGCTCTATTTTATCTATCAAGTCTTCACTTTCCTCTAAATATCCCTTTACTGTTACACCTTCAAATTCATTTTCTAATAATTCAGGATCTATATAGTCCCAATCATCTTCGTTTTTACTTGTAAATATTATATCATTAGGATCTTCTATAACTAGACCAATTGCTCCAGCCTCATATAATATATTAGACACTGCCTCTACAGCTTCTGTAGTAGTTTCGACTTGGACCTCTATCCACTTCATAGTATCCACATCCTTTATTATTCATGTATTTAACAGTTGGTATTCATCTAATTATTATAACTCATATTTTTTAAAAATACCAGATTAAATGGAATAATCTCATATTATAAAGTATAAATATGATTATTTAAAATCAAAACGGCGAAGAATATCGCCGCTTTGATTCTCCATAATTAAATTACTTTATCCTCCAAAAGCATCTTTAACTTTGTCAAAAAAACCCTTTTTTTGTTGATGGAAAGTCTCTCCTGTTTCCTTAGCAAACTCTTTTAAAATTTCTTTTTGCTTCTCGTTTAAATTTTTAGGCACTTCAATTACTACCTTAACATATTGATCTCCTCTTCCATATCCTCTTAAATTCGGTATTCCTTTATTTTTTAATCTAAATACCGTTCCAGTTTGCGTACCCTCTGGTATTTTATATTTAACTTTTCCGTCTAATGTAGGTACTTCAACCTCATCTCCTAAAGCTGCTTGAACAAAGGTTATAGGGAATTCACAAATAACGTCATTTCCTTCTCTATTAAATATCTTATGAGGTCTAACATTTATATATATATATAGATCGCCCCTAGGGCCACCCTTTTCTCCAGGTTCGCCCTCTCCTCTTAAAGGCATTACTGATCCAGTATCTACACCTGCTGGTATTTTTATATTAATTTTTTTAATCTTAGCTTCTTTCCCAGTTCCATGACATTTATTGCAAGGACTCTCTATATTTTCACCTGTACCATTACATTCATCACAGGTTTTAACATTGACAAATTGCCCTAAAGGAGTCTTTTGAGCATATCTAACTTCTCCTGTTCCATTACATTTAGTACAAGTAGATTTTTTGGTTCCTGGTTTAGCCCCTGTTCCATTACATACAGAACAATCTTCCATCCTCCTAAACTTTATCTCTTTCTCTGCACCAAATGCTGCCTCTTCAAAATCAATATCTATTTGATATTTGATATCAGCACCTCTTTTTGGCCCTGATTTCCTTTGTCTTGAAGAAAAGCCTCCACCAAAGAAATCTCCAAAAATATCTCCAAAAATATCTCCAAAATCTCCAAAGCCTTGCTCAAATCCTTGTCCTCCTGCTCCATTTCCATTGACTCCAGCATGACCAAATCTATCATATCTTTGTCTCTTTTCACTATTACTCAATACTTCATACGCCTCATTGGCCTCTTTAAGTTTGTCAGAGGCTTCTTCATTGTTTGGATTTAAGTCGGGATGATATTTCTTTGCCACTTTTCTATATGCTCTCTTTATTTCATCTTGAGATGCATTTTTATCTACTCCTAATATTTCATAATAATCCCTTTTACTCAATTTCTCACCACCTTCTAGCTTTGACTATTACAGTTAAAAACCAAAGCTAAATCTTAAGATTTAGCTTTGGTAAATTTTAGATTATTTGTCTTCATCATCTACTACTTCGTAATCTGCATCTACCACATTATCATCGCTTTGATTATTTTCTTGTTGCCCTTGTTCTGCTTGCCCTTGCTGTGCTTGCCCTTGTTGTTGTGCCTGTTCATACATCTTTTGAGATATAGCATGGAACGCATTTGTCAATTCTTCTGTCTTCTTCTTAATATCTTCAATGTTATCTCCCTCTAAGGATTTTTTCAATTCATCTAATTTACCCTGAACTTTTGACTTTTCATCTTCTGAAATTTTGCCTTCCATATCTTTCAATGTTTTCTCAGTTTGATATACTAAAGAATCAGCATTATTTCTAACCTCTATCTCTTCTTTTCTCTTCTTATCTTCTTCAGCAAACTTCTCTGCTTCTTTTACTTTCTTATTTATTTCTTCATCTGTTAAGTTTGTAGATGCTGTTATAGTTATCTTTTGCTCTTTACCAGTTCCTAAATCTTTAGCAGAAACATTAACTATACCATTGGCATCTATATCAAAAGTAACCTCTATTTGTGGTACACCTCTTGGTGCTGGTGGTATACCAGAAAGTTGGAATCTTCCCAAAGTAACATTGTCTTTAGCCATTGGTCTCTCACCTTGAAGTACATGTATGTCAACAGCTGTTTGATTATCAGCAGCAGTTGAAAATACCTGGCTCTTCTTAGTAGGTATAGTAGTATTCCTCTCTATAAGCTTTGTAGCAACTCCACCTAATGTCTCTATTCCTAAAGATAATGGTGTTACATCTAATAATAATACATCTTTAACTTCACCACTTAAAACTCCACCTTGTATTGCAGCTCCCAATGCCACACACTCATCTGGATTTACTCCTTTATGTGGATCTTTGCCAGTAAGTTTTTTTACAGCTTCTTGTACAGCAGGTATCCTTGTAGAACCACCAACTAATATTACTTTATCTATATCTGATGGTGATAATCCTGCATCTGATAATGCATCCTTAGTAGGTCCCAATGTCCTTTCTACAAGATTAGATGAAAGTTCTTCAAATTTTGCTCTCTTCAAATCTATATTTAGATGCTTAGGACCTTCTTGAGTAGCAGTAATAAATGGTAAGTTTACATTGGTAGTCATTGTACTAGAAAGTTCTTTTTTTGCCTTTTCAGCAGCTTCTTTTAGTCTTTGCAATGCCATATTATCTTTTCTTAAATCTATACCATTTTCTTTCTTAAATTCTTCAGCTAAGTAATCTATTATTACTTGGTCAAAATCATCCCCACCAAGCATATTGTCTCCTTTAGTAGCAACAACTTCAAATACTCCATCTCCCAATTCAAGTATAGATACATCAAATGTACCTCCACCAAGGTCAAACACCATTATTTTTTGTTGTTCATCAACCTTGTCAAGACCATAAGATAATGAAGCAGCTGTTGGCTCATTAATAATCCTCAATACATTTAGCCCTGATATCCTACCTGCATCCTTTGTAGCTTGCCTTTGGCTATCAGTAAAATACGCTGGCACTGTTATTACTACATCGGTTACCTTTTCTCCTAAATAATTTTCAGCATCTGATTTTAATTTTTGCAAAATCATTGCAGATATATCTTGAGGTGTATGTTTCTTACCATCAATATCCACGCCATAATCAGTACCCATATGTCTCTTTATGGACATTATAGTTCTATCAGGGTTAGTTATGGCTTGTCGTTTAGCTGTCTCTCCAACTAATCTCTCGCCTTCTTTAGTAAATGCTACAACAGAAGGTGTTGTTCTATTTCCTTCCGCATTAGATATAACTACTGATTCTCCGCCTTCCATTACGGCAACGCATGAGTTTGTTGTTCCCAAGTCAATTCCTATAACTTTTCCCATTTTAAATCCTCCTTGTATATTCTCTGTTATTTTGATACCTTTACCATACTAGGTCTTATGACCTTATCCTTTAGTTTATATCCTTTTTGTAAAACTTCAGTTACTGTATTGGACTCTTTATTTTCAGCTTCATCTTGCATTACTGCATAATGAAAATTAGGATCAAAGGTTTCATCCTTAGCCTCTATCTCTTCTAATCCTATTTTTTTAAGTATTTCCATTAGCTGTTCATATAACATTCTCACACCTTGATAAAAGCTATCTTCTTTAAACTTATCATCTACATTTAATGCCCTATCAAAGTTATCTATCACAGCTAACAGTTCTGTTACTAACTCTTCACAAGCATATTTATATATAGATTGCTTTTCCTTTTCTGACCTCTTTTTATAATTAGTGAAATCGGCCTGCAATCTGGTATAGCTATTGTTTAAATCTTCTTTCTCCTTTAATAATTTTTCATACTCTTTCCTGTAGTCAATATCATTTGATTTTTGACTACATTCTTGATCATCAACATCATCTTTAATCTCATCAGCTTGTTGATCACAATTTTCACTATCAATATGTTTTTTAGTTTCACTTTTCTCTTTACTATCTCCCCCTTCTTCTATAGTCTCACTGGGGTCCTTTTCCTCTTTAATCAACTACTTCACCTCTTTCATTGTATTAAGGCATAATTCAAATAATTATTTTAACAATACAAAGATATTAATTGTATACAATCTAATACCTTTGTATCATCAAATAAAATACTTTGTCAAAATGTCATTTAAATTCAACGCCACAACTTTTACTACAGGTATTACCATGGAATAATCCATCCTGGTAGGGCCTATAACTCCTATTTTCCCTATAGTCTTTCCATCAAGATTATATGTGGCAGTAATTATACTACAATTTTCAAGTTCTTTATGACTGTTTTCACTACCTATAGTTACATCTATATCTCCACTATATCCTCTCATGAGCATATCTACTACAAATTGCTTATTTTCCATGAATGATATAAAGGCTTTAGCTTTAGATACATCTTTATACTCTGGAAAATCAAATATATTAGTCAATCCTTCAGAAAACAATTCTATTTCTTCCAATTCATTTATACATTGGTTAAATAGAGGTATAACATTTCTCAATGTATTTTTATAATTATATATTTCCTTTACAAGACTTTCCTCTAGTTCCTTGCCTATTTGCCCTATTATATGTCCTTCAAGCTTTGCATTTAATAAATTAGTTATTATAGTCAAATGATCTGTAGAAATATACTCATCTACTCTAAACATGGTGTTTTTAACTACACCTGAATCTGTTATTATAACTACCAATATTTTATTATCATCTATGGGTACTAACTGTATATGTTTTAGTCTACTTTGCTTTATCCTAGGTGCTATAGCCAAAGATGTATATTTAGTAATTTGAGATAATATTTTAGAACTATTCTGAATGACCTGTTCTATTTCCCCTACTTCTTCTAAAAGAATATCTTTTATTCTGTCTTTATACTTTAGCTGACCAGTCTTAACCTTCATAAGACTATCAACATAAAGTCTATAAGCCTTGTCTGAAGGTATTCTCCCTGCAGATGTATGGGGCTGAACAAGAAATCCCAAGTCTTCTAAATCTGACATCTCATTTCTTATAGTAGCTGAACTCACACCTAAATCATATTTTTTCGATATTGTTCTAGAACCGACCGGTTCTGCATTAGTTATATAATTATGGATGATGGCCTGTAGTATCTTTAGCTTTCTATCATCAATAATCATAAATAATCACCCCAATTATTCAATCCAATGAGACTATAACTGACTTTCAAGATTTAATATCAATTTATTAGCACTCTAGTTGATTGAGTGCTAAACTTTACGCTTCTAAATTATCATTGAAAATAGCTTTTGTCAATACCTTTATGCAAAAATATTTTATATTAATGAAAATATTATTATTTTATTATTGACCTTTCCAATATTTGATACATATTCTAAAATAAAAAATCCCCAAACACAATATTTGAAAAATCTAATCCAATTGATGTTAATTTTAAAACAGGGCCTTCTTGTACAATAAGGCCTTGCTTCTTCAACTTTTCTATTTTATTTCCAAACAAGCTTTCAATATCTACATTAAATCTCCGAAAAAAGGAGTCATAATTTATCCCTTTATTCAATCTAAGACCCAATATTATATATTCTGAAATTTCCATCTGGTAATCTATATATTCAGTTTCACTTATTGGACACATATTATTATCTATATCATTAAAATAATCCATTATTTTTTCTTTATTACCCCATCTTTTATTAAATAAATTAGAATAGGCTCCAACACCTATTCCTAAATAGGGCTTTATCTCCCAATACATGAGATTGTGCCTACACAAATATCCATCTTTGGCAAAGTTAGATATTTCATATTGTTTGATTCCATTCTTCTTTAATAATTCTATTCCCTGATGGTACATCCTTCTTTCATCATCTTCATCAGGTAATTTTATTTGATGTTTTAAATACATATTATGAAAAGGTGTACCTTCTTCAATTTTTAAACTATAAAAAGATATGTGCTCAACCCCTATTTCTATAGATTTTTTCAATGTTTCCAATACATCATATATCTTTTGATCTGGCAAGTTAAACATTATATCAAAATTCACATTCTTAAATCCTTTTTTTCTTATTGCATTATAAGTATTTAAAACATCCTTACTATCATGTATTCTTCCTATACTCTTTAATATACCATCATTCAGGGACTGTACACCTAAACTTATACGGTTTATTCCTGAAGATTTATATATAGAAAGTTTCTCTTGATCAAATGTCTTCGGATTTCCTTCCAAAGTTACTTCCAATTCCCTTCCTACATTAAAGTTTTGATATACATGTTCCAGTATATTATATATATATTTTCCATCAATAGCTGATGGAGTACCACCTCCGAAAAAAATTGTGTCTATTATATAATCCTTTAACTTATCTGCGTACATATTTATTTCTTTTTTTATATATGCAATATACTTATCAACTATTTCCCAATTATCGTCCCAAGAATTAAAATCACAATAAAAACATTTACTTATGCAAAAAGGGATATGTATATATAACCCCATCTTTTCCATAATTTCACTCCTAGTTATAGTCTTATATTTAGTGGCAATCTTGTATAATTGCCACCAAATATAGATATATTATTTGTCATCAAATTTCAATACAGATAAAAATGCCTCTTGAGGAACCTCTACGTTTCCTACCTGTCTCATTCTTTTCTTTCCTTCTTTTTGTTTTTGAAGAAGTTTTTTCTTTCTAGATATATCTCCTCCATAACATTTTGATAAGACATCTTTTCTCATAGCTTTTATAGTTTCTCTAGCTATTACTTTGTTTCCTACTGAAGCCTGAATAGGTATTGCAAACATATGTCTTGGTATGACATCTTTAAGCCTCTCTGCTATATCTCTTCCTCTTTCATACGCCTTCTCTCTATGGACAATTATAGAAAAGGCATCAACTAATTCTTTATTTATTAATATATCTAGTTTCACTAAATCAGACTGCTTATAGCCTTTAAGCTCATAATCCAATGATGCATATCCCTTTGTCTTTGATTTGAGAGCATCAAAGAAATCATAAATTACTTCATTTAACGGTATTTCATAATGTATTGAGACTCTAGTTTCTTCCAAATATTCCATATCTATAAATTTAGCCCTTCTAGACTGGCATAATTTCATTATAGGTCCAACATATTCAGTAGGACTCATGATAGATGCATTTACTATGGGTTCCTCCATATATTCTATCTCCTGTACATCGGGAAGATTTGTTGGATTTTGAATTTCTATCATCTCTCCATCTGTTTGCATAACTTTATATATTACACTGGGAGCAGTAGTCACTATATTCAAATCAAATTCTCTTTCTAATCTTTCCTGTATAATCTCCAAATGCAATAATCCTAAAAACCCACATCTAAAACCAAAACCCAATGCTATAGATGATTCTGATTCAAATGCAAGAGCAGCATCATTTACTTGAAGTTTTTCTAATGCCTCTCTTACATTGTTAAAATCCTCTCCCTCTGCAGGATATATACCACAATAAACCATCGGAGTTACTTTTTTATACCCTGGCAAAGGCTTCTCTGTTGGTCTATCCGCTTCTGTTACTGTATCTCCAACCCTTGCATCTCTAACATTTTTAATACTAGCTGCTACATATCCAACATCTCCAGCAGACAACTCATCCACTGGTAACTGCATCGGAGCAAATATTCCTACCTCAACTACCTCAAATTTCTTTCCCGATGCCATCATCTTTATTTCCATACCTGGCTTTATGGTACCTTCCATAACTCTGATATCTGCTATTACTCCTTTGTAACTATCATAATAAGAATCAAATATCAATGCCTTAAGAGGTGCTTCCTTATCACCTTCTGGAGCAGGTATATTCTCCACTATACTTTCGAGTACATCTTCTATATTTATACCATCCTTAGCAGAAACCATAGGTATGCCTTCACAATCCAATCCAATTACCTCTTCTATTTCTTTCTTAACTTCATCAGGTCTTGCACTGGGTAAATCAATCTTATTTATAATAGGTACAATTTCTAAATCTTGTTCCAAAGCTAAATACACATTGGCAAGGGTTTGAGCCTCTATACCCTGTGCTGCATCAACTATTAATAATGCCCCTTCACATGCAGCTAAACTTCTAGAAACCTCATAGTTAAAGTCTACATGTCCTGGAGTATCTATAAGATTAAAGATATATTCATTGCCATTATTAGCTTTATAAACCAATCTAGTTGTCTGAAGCTTTATAGTTATGCCTCTTTCCCTTTCTAAATCCATATTATCTAATATCTGCTCTTGCATTTCTCTTTCTGTAAGCAATCCTGTCTTTTGAATAAGTCTGTCTGCCAATGTAGACTTACCATGATCTATGTGGGCTATTATAGAAAAGTTTCTTACCCTACTCTGTCTTTTATCAAACTTCATTGTTTTCCTCCTTCAGTATTAACTTTCTAGCATTTGATTCAATATATTCTAAGTCAACTTCTAATTGAGCTACCCCTGTATCCCTAGCTGCTTTAGCTACAGCCACTGCAACTTTAGGCACTACTCTTAAATCAAAGGGGTCTGGTATTATATACTCTTCATGTAATTCCTCTTCTTTTATTATATCAGCAATAGCTTCAGCTGCTGCAATTTTCATTTCTTCATTTATATCTTTAGCCCTTACATCTAAAGCACCCCTAAATACAGCTGGAAATGCCAATACATTGTTTATCTGATTGGGGAAATCAGAACGCCCTGTAGCTATTATTTTAGCTCCACCTTTCTTTGCATCCTCAGGCAATATCTCAGGAACTGGATTCGCCATAGCAAATACAATAGGATCTTTAGCCATAGTACTAACCATTTCCTTACTCAACACTTTCCCAGCAGAAAGCCCTATAAATACATCTGCATCTTTAATTATATCTTTCAGTGTCCCTTTTCTTCTATCTTTGTTAGTCAGTTCTGACATACGAGACTTATACTTGTCCATGTCTTCAGTCCTACCTTTATAGATGGCACCTTGCCTATCACATATAATAAGGTTATTAACTCCTCTATTTAAAAGCAACTTAGACACAGCCGTAGCAGCAGCTCCCGCACCATTTACTACTACTTTTATATCTCCTATATTTTTTCCTAACAATCTCAAGGCATTAGTTATACCTGCTAATACAACTATGGCAGTACCATGTTGGTCATCATGAAATATTGGTATGTCCATAGATTCTTTTAATCTTTTTTCTATTTCAAAACATGCTGGAGCCGCTATATCTTCTAAATTGATACCTCCAAATGTAGGCTCTAAAAGTTTAACAGTTTCCACTATTTTGTCTACATCTGTAGTATTTAAACATACTGGTAATGCATCAATAGCTGCAAACTCTTTAAATAATATAGATTTTCCCTCCATAACTGGCATAGCCGCCTCTGGTCCTATATTGCCAAGACCTAGAACAGCAGTCCCGTCAGAAACAACTGCCACTAAATTACCCTTCGATGTATAATCATATACTAAATTTTTATCTTTATGAATCTCTTTACAAGGCTCAGCTACTCCTGGAGTATATGCTAAAGACAGTTCTCTTTGATTTCTCACAGGCAATTTACTCTTTATTTCAAACTTTCCCTTTTTATCTTTATGTAAATTCAAAACTTCTTCAACAAAATCCATTTTATTTCCTCCCTTTAATTACAGTAATTTTTTTCTACTAAAAGTTCCTATAAAAAATTAAGGATCGTCGATTGGTCGATCCTTTTTAATACTCCCTCTATAATTTTAGCAATAAAATCTTCTCCATAGGATATATTATATTTAATTTTATCTATGAAGTCATCAATTTTTTTCTGATCAATATCAAATTCTTTCCCCATTACATATATGGTATGTAATGTACCATCATATTCATAGGAAAATACAGTGCTATTGACACACATAAGCTTATTATAACAGTTGTCCACTATAAAAATTCCCTGTAAAAATAATACTATCAGAAGGAATACTACAGTGCTTTTCTTTAATCTAATTGTTCTTTTATATCTTTTATTATGATATCTTTCCATCCTTTTACCCATTCACATCACCATTGATATTATGGGCAAAATATCATATATTTATACCATTAGGTAGGCTCTAATATAGAGACCCAAATCTATCATCAAAGGGATAATACCTAAAAAATGCCTTTCCCTTTATTTTTTCTATTGAAATGGTTCCAAAATATCGACTATCTTTACTGGCCATTTTCTCTCTATTGTCTCCCAATACAAAAACTTCTCCCTCAGGTACTTCAACCCTTATATCTTCATAAGTATAAGCATCCTCAGGTAAATATTTTTCACTTAGTTCTTCTCCATTTAAATATACCTTTCCATCTTTTATTTCCACTATATCTCCTGCTATACCTATAATTCTTTTTATATAATCCTTATCAGGGTCATCAGGAGCCTTTAGTACTACTATATCTCCCCTTTCTGGGTTTCCTAGTATATATACTATCTTATTAGTAAATAATCTATCTTTTTCATCAAGGGTAGGGAACATAGAATGTCCCAGTACATAAGTAGTATTTAATAAGAATGTCTTTATCAATATTGCTATAATTACTGCTAACGCTATACTCTTTATCCATTCATACATTTCCTTTTTTATGTCCTTTCCCAAGCAAAACACCTCCATTGATGTATTTTATCATGTTTAATTATAGCACTATTATGAACAAAAAAAAAGATAATAAAAATATGGTAATATTAAACAATATATTATTTAATGTTATTTATTGCTTTATTTAACACATTTGCAATATATTTAGCAGATAGTTTTGCCTCTTCTATACTATTTAAATTGCTTCCTATTTCTAATAATGTAGCATGGTTACTCATGTACTGATTGTATTTACCGTAGGGCTTTATCACTATACCTTTACAGAAACCAGGATACATACTGTCAGAAACTGCCATAATATATTTCGCAAATTTAAGTACCTCTTTTCTATTTGGAGTATCATTTCCTACAACCAGTCTAAATGTAGCCACATCTTTTCCGTCTATATTTATTAAAGCATTTTTTCTAGCTTTATCTATATATGCAGCATTGGAAGCTATTCCATCTCTATGTATATCTATAAGCAATTTTAAATTGCTTTCTTTATTAATTTCACCCTTTATAGTTTCTAAAGATCTTGCATAAGACTTATTAAATGATGGTATATCATGATACTTTTCTATATGCTTAACTTTATGTCCTTTTTGACTCAATATATCCGTTATAATGTTACCTATAGTAATTACACTATACTCCTTCTTTGTAGAATGCCAATTGTCTTCTGTAATTGGGTTATATACCTCAGTGGCATGGGTATGATATATAAGAATGTATGGCTTATTTTTATCCACTTTTAATTTTGAAGGGTATTCTATATTTTCCTTTATCTTTCCAAAATCTATATTATCTTGGCCTTTAATATTTTCCTGTTGATTTTCAACAAAAGGGTCTATAAAAATTATATCTCCTATAATAGGAATATTGCTATTTTCATCATCATTTATTGGAGGAACTTGATGTTCCTCCTGCTGTACATCTACTACCTCTTTATAATTAATTACATTGGCTACAGCGGGAAGTTGAGCCTTTATATAACCTCTAAAACTTAATATTTCCTTTGCAGTACTTAATATATTTTGTGCTATATTTCCTTCTGAGTTTTGTCTGTAATCTTTATTATATAAATAATCTATATATGCGCTAGTATTTGTCATAACCTTTAATAAGGTTTTTTCTTTAATGTTTATATGCCTATTATACTCCATATATAGTTTTTCATTAGTAAAAGCTGCTGCTACCTTTTGGCTGTTATCATCTATACTAGAATGGAAAAATACAAAATTAGATATTATAGTATAACCTCCAAAAAAAGAAAGCAAACATACTACACCTATGATTATATACAAAGTACCCCTATCTTTAACTCTGTAGTACATAAAAACACTCCCTAGTCATATGATTTTTTTATCATTTATCCATACATAATTATATTCTAGGAAAGTGTTTAATATGATTTTCTATTAATTTAAAAATCTATTTACATCTTTTAAATCTATACCTGGGTGCAAAGATATATTTATACTATTAGCAATTACAGTTGAAACATTATTTATCAAGTCATCTATTTCTTTAGGCGTAACCATAACATTCCCTTCAAAGGGATTTAACACCTCGGTAATGAGTCCATACTTATCTTCTTTCTTCATATTATTAAGTAGAGAATAAAAATCTCCATTGGGTTGACACTCATCTAACATATTATCTACTAACATATCCATTGTATCATTTACTATAGTTGCTGCATCTACTACTGTTGGTATGCCGATAGCTATTACAGGGACTCCTAAGTATTTTTTGTTTAAACCAATTCTTCTATTTCCCACTCCAGAACCAGGATTGATTCCAGTATCAGATATTTGTATAGTTGTAGCTACCCTTTCCATCCTTCTGGATGCCAATGCATCTACGGCAACTACTAAATCTGGATTTGTTTTTTCTACTATTCCTTTTATTATTTCACCTGTTTCTATGCCTGTTATTCCCATGACTCCAGGTGATATAGCAGATACATTTGCCATAGTCTCATCTTCTTTTTTATTATAAACCTTAAAAAAGTGTCTTGTCACCAATACATGCTTTATAGCTTTAGGACCTAAAGCATCTGGTGTAACATTCCAATTTCCTAATCCCACGACCAAAGTATTATTAACTTTTTGAGAAGGAATTAACGCCTTTATTTCCTTTGCCAATACCATACTCATTTCATCCTTAAAATCTTGATCCATCTTTTTTAATGCTGGTGCTTCTATTGTTATATAATCCCCAATTTCTTTACCTAGATTCTTCTTTCCTGATTCATCTAAAACCTTTACTCTAGTTATCACATAGTCCTCTTCTTCCTTCCTTTCCACTTTAACTCCTGGTACTTCTTCATTAGTCTGTTCCCTATATAGCTCTCTAGTCTCTATCGCTAAGTCAGTCCTTATATTATACACAGCATGTTACCTCCTTCATTCTCCATCACATGATATTTTATTAATAGTATTGCTCTTTATCTATAAATATATTAATTCTAAATACATTTTTTTATTGATGCCCTTGCTTTTTAAATGTGTTCATGGTAAAATAACCTTTGTTAATGTAGTCGAAGGGGGTGAACCTGTTGGCAAATATAAAATCTGCAAAAAAAAGAATTAAAGTAATCAACGCTAAAACGGCTGTTAATAAAAAAAGAAAATCCGAAGTTAAAACTTATATTAAAAGATTTAATGATGCTGTAGACGCTAATAACTTTGATGAAGCTAAAGAACTACTTAGATTAGTTGAAAAGAAGCTTTATAAGGCAGCGGCTAAAAATACAATTCATAAAAATGCTGCATCTAGAAGAGTAAGTAGACTTAGCAAAAAATTAAATGCTGCTATGTAATGTCTTGATTAGACATAAAATAAGCTTCGGACGAACCGAAGCTTTTATTGCTTTTTGTATTCCCTATCCAAAATAGACATTATAATCATAGACCTATAACCATCAGAAGATTTTTTACACTCTCTAAGCGTACCTTCTTCCACAAAACCCATAGATTTATAAATGTGTATCGCCCTCTTATTGTCATCATATACATCTAACCACAATCTATGGCATCCATATTCTTCAAAGCTCATTTTCTTAATAAGTTCTATTGACTCTTTACCATATCCATAACCTTTTTTATCTATGACCAATCTCATAAATTCCAACGAATTATGGAAATTTTCAAATCCTGCCATAATTAAATACCCTATTATTTCATTTTCTTCAATATCTCTAATAGTTATATGTAATTCATCTCCATTGTTTATAGATTCTAGATGCCTTTCTTTAGGCCATTGATATACAAATTTATTATTTTCTTTTTTTCTCTCTATCTCTATAATTGTAGGTATATCTTCTGTTTCAGACTTGTCAAAAGTCAATCTATGGGATCTTATTATGCTTTCAATCAATCATCTTCCCCCCTGTATATTTTTTGTTGTTTCTACTATCAACATCTCCACTCCTAATTTAGAGTCCATACCCCCTTTTTTTATAGCCCTATCAATATCTAAAGCTCTATTTAAAGCATATTCTAGCTGTCCTATATTAAGTCTTTCACTTTGATTAATTAGTTTTTTAGCTATATATGATGGAACCCCTATTTTTTTTGCTATATTAGTCTGGATATATCCTTTATTTTTTAGCAATTTAGACATAAGCAAAAGTCTAAATTGTCTTATTATCATGTACAATATCAATTGGATTGGTTCATTCTCCAGCAACATTTCATTTAAAATCTTAAGTGACTTATTTAGATTTGATGCGCCTATGCCATCTACCAACTCAAATATGTTATTCTCTATAGATTTAGTTAATACCATATCTATATCCATTTTCTCCACTATATTTTTTTCACCTATAAAATTTATTAGCTTTATAATTTCATTCTCTACATCATATAAGGTCTTTTGACTATTTCTATCTAAATATCCAGTACACTCAACAATATACTTTATATCTTTCAGCTTTGCAGTCTTGTCATAATTAGATAACAACTTGGTTATCCACTTTTCTAAATCATATTTATTTATCCTATTTATTTCAATTATTGCATCTTCTTTTTTAAATTTCTTAACTATCTTCTTTTTTCCATCTATCTTTCCATCCTTTATTAAAAAAAATAGACATGTGGCCATACTAGGAGACTCAATATATCTTAATAATTCTTTTTCATCATATTTTTTATCAGTCTTTCCACCTTTGAAATAATTAAAATCTTCAACTACAACAATCTTTTTTTTATCCATAAAAGGTAAAGTTTCACATGCATTTATTATATCCATAACCGAAGTATCATCGTCATCTAAAAGTATATAATTTAATGTTTCAAATTCTTCCCTAACAAATTTTTCTTTTAATTTAGTTACTATCCAATCCTTGAGATAATTTTCTTCCCCAAAACATAGATATATAGGTTTTAATCGGTTTTTTTTGATTTCTTCTATAAAGTTTTTATAATCCATTTTTTGCACCTCAATAATATTATTATATATATAATTAAAATCAAAATATCTAGTCCATATAGCCTTATTACATTATATAATTTTAACTTTTCTTTTTTATAAGTTTCTATATTAAACCCTTTTTCATCCAAAATTATAGTAATTAAACCTTCATTATCTGTCCGATATATTTTTATATCTTCAGCTCTAAACCTATTCAACACACTATTATTTGGATGTCCAAAGTTATTTTTCCCTACCGATATAATAGCTGTATGTGGATTCACAGCTTTTATAAATTTTTTTGTAGAAGATGTACTACTTCCATGGTGAGGCACTTTTAATATATTAGATTTTATATCTTTTTTATCTATTAATTCATATTCCATATCTTTTTCTATATCTCCTGTAAATAAAATCCTTTTTTTATATGCATTAATCATTAGGACTAAGGATTTATTATTATCTGTATAATCCCCATTGGCTATTTTAGGACTTGGTCCTAATACATCAATATAAAATGATTTATCTAAAAATAACCGTTCTCCATCTTTCAAAGTAGTAATGCATATATTATTATTATTTGCCGTTTCTAATATATCTTTGTATAATTTTTTATCTGGATTTCTATATCCTATAAATAAATTATCTACATTTAGACTGTTCATGACAGTAACAGCAGCTTTACAATGATCAGCATCAAAATGAGTAATAAATATACCATCCAGATTCTTTATTCCATTTTTCAACATTAAAGGTGCTGTTATATTTTTACCTATATCAAAATTTCCAAAATCACTGCCTCCACTATCTATCATTAAAGTAGTATTACCTTTTCTTATTATTGCGCAATCACCTTGTCCTACATCTACAAAACTAATATATATCTTATCATCTAATATTGTAGTAAAACTATAACACAATATAATCACAATAAAAATAATATATAAAAACCTTTTTATATTAAAATTTATATTAATCATATCAACTACTCTAAAAACAGTCAAAATAGAAAAATAATATATAAATATTTCTAAATGATTTGGAGATACTACAATCATATCTCCAATATATAATTTATCTAATATATACATAAGAATATCCAATATATATAATATACCATTAAGTATAAATCCCAATATTAAAGTTAATTTAAAGCTCAATATAGAAATAAATATCATAATAAATCCTATAGAAACTCCAAAGGATATTAAAGGTATAATTACTATATTTGTTATTAATGCAAAATATGAAATAGTATTAAAATGATAGGCCACTATGGGAATTATCCCCAGTTGAACAGAAATAATTGTGCTGATAATACTCAATATATAACTTTGTCTCTTCAATAATTTAAGAAGTTTATTATTAAATACCAATATAGATAGTGTAGCTATAAATGATAATTGAAAACCAATATGGAACAACCAAAAGGGGTTTATTAATAGTAACAGGACTCCTACAAAAAATAATCCATTTATGGCATCATACCTTCTATATGTTGTAAATGAACCCATAAAAACAGAAAACATTATCAGTGCCCTTAAAACAGAAGGAGGAAACCCAATCATAAATCCATAAAACCACAAAATACCCAAAGTAAATACTGTAGATACATTGATATTTATCATTAATAATCTAAAAATACCCATAAACATTGCCGCTATTATACCTATATGCAATCCAGAAACAGCTAGTATATGTGCAATACCAAAGTCTCTAAATTTTTCAATATAAGACTCATCTAAATATCTATCATCTCCAAGTATTATAGATTTCATAATATTACTGTATTTAGGCGACAACATTTCATCAAATATATTGATTATATGATTTTTAAATTTATCAATTACAGCTAGAAGCCTATTATTGCCAGAAGATACAATCTTTACATTATAGTCTCTAGCATTTATATAAGTATGTATATCTTTTGTCAATAAATATAATTGATTATTAAATAACTTAGGATTTGAATTTTGTCTAGGCCTATTAACCATACCCTTTACACTTACAACTTCTCCAATATAAAATTTTTTCTTCCCATATAACTTAAGCAGTATTTTTTCATCTATTTTATATATTTTTTTATTAACTTTAATAGTATCTGTATCTATAATATATTTGGAATATTCTTTATCTATATAGTTTTTCTCCTTGACTACTCCTTCTATATCTACTATTTCATTGGCATAATCTTCGATTTTGCTTTTATTTGTATGGAAACTTACTAAAAAACCCCCTAATAAAAACATTGCAATATATACATACAATGCACGTTTAAATCCCAAATAGACATCTATAAAGATCAATACAAAAATAAAAATTGTAAAAAAGGCCATAATTATCATATCTAATTTAAAATTATCGAATACATATATTCCCAATATTAATGATATTAACAAATTTATAAAGGGCCTACGCATATCATTCTCCCTAAAATTATATAATCAATTTTTAGTAACTCAACTTAATTATAACATTATATTTAAATATAAATGAAAAAAACTTATAATTTAAGATTATTTAACATGTATAATTATGTTTTTATTAAAGTTATTATTAAAAAATTTTCTAATAATTTAGACTACGTATATGTAAAAGAGTATATCTCAATGGACTTATGTCATTAAATTCTATTTTATTTTATGTATATTTATTCATTGATTACATAATAATTCATTTTGTGTGTTGACTTTTTACATTATATCCTTTAAAATCAACATTGACAGAGTTTTCTTGTTATTCTTTTATGAATATTTCATGAATAAGGAGGCCCAATATGAAAAATAATTATATGTTAAATGTAACATCTGAAATTAGTAAGTTAAAAACTGTTCTTCTTCATAGACCAGGAAAAGAATTGGAAAATTTAGTACCAGATTTATTAGAAAAATTATTATTTGATGATATACCTTATCTAAAAATAGCACAAGAAGAGCATGACAGCTTCGCTCAAATACTTAGAAACAACGATATAGAAGTATTATATCTTCGAGACTTAGCAGCCGAATCATTAACTACAAATGAATTAAGAGAACAAATGATAGAAGATTTTTTAGAAGAATCCCATGTCTTTGGACAAGATAACAAAGAGATAATCAGACAATATCTCAGCGATTTTAATAATTATCAACTTATAGATAAAATGATGGCAGGAGTCAGAAAAGAAGATCTTAAAAACTACAAAAGTAAATTCCTAGTAGATATGGTAGCTAGAGAATATCCTTTTATCTTAGATCCCATGCCAAATTTATATTTTACAAGAGACCCCTTTGCTACTATAGGGAATGGAATAACTCTCAATAATATGAAGACAGGTATAAGAAATAGAGAAACTATTTTCGCAAAATATATATTTGAAAATCACCCAAGATTTAAAGACAAAAAAATACCTATATGGTTCAATAGAAATGAAAAAACTTCTTTAGAAGGCGGAGATGAATTAGTATTAAATGATAAAGTCATTGCAATGGGCATTTCAGCTAGAACTGATGCAGCTTCTGTAGAAAAATTCGCTAAAAATATATTTAATGACGGTCAAACATTCGAAACAATTTTAGCTTTTGATATACCGAAAAAAAGAGCATTTATGCATTTAGATACCGTGTTCACTATGGTTGATTATAATAAATTCACTATACATCCTGAAATAGAAGGTCCTCTTACTGTATTTTCAATCACTAAAGGTACAAATAATGATTTAAATATAGTTAGAGAAGAAGATACTTTATCAAATATACTAAAAAAATATTTAGAACTAGACAAAATAACACTAATACCTTGTGCTGGAGGAAATAAAATAGATGCACCAAGAGAACAGTGGAACGATGGATCTAATACCTTAGCTATAGCACCAGGTGAAGTTGTAGTATACGAAAGAAACTATGTTACAAATGAACTTTTGAAAGATCATGGAATAAAAACCCATTTGATGCCAAGCTCTGAGCTTTCCAGAGGCAGAGGTGGTCCAAGATGTATGAGTATGCCACTTATTAGAGAGTAGCTAGTAGTTCGTAGTCGATGGCAGAGAACCTACGGTTCTCTACATTGTGCTACCAATTACTACATGCTACAAACTCTATTAATTATAGACAATATGTTTGCATATCTTTACTTAGTTCCAATATGGAATCATAATTATCTGTGGCTTCTTTCATTATATCTTCGAGCTTATACTCAGGCCAAAAATGTGTCAATATAAGCCTTTTTACTCCTGCCTTAGCTGCTATCATACCTGCTTCACTAGGGGTTAGATGGGGTATATCATCAGTTTTATCTCTACTCAATACTCCTGCCTCACACAAAAACAAATCAACATTTTTCACAAAATCTATTAACTCAGTAAAATATGATGTATCTGAAGAATATACAAAAATCTTTTCTCCATTATCTACTTTAATACTATAGGTTTCAACGGGATGTTTAGTTCTCTTAAATGTTACTTTCAATTCATTTATATTTAACACTTTCTCCTCATCAATATCTCTTATATCGAATGCCCCATTATAATTCATATTATTTACTATATATTGGTCATCTTTAGGAGTATATACAGGTATAGACCCTTGAAATTTCCCCTTAGATTTATTTATACCAATGGCATATTTAAAAACAAACATATCCCCAATATGGTCCATATGCAAATGACTAAGTATGATAGCATCTATTTTCTTTATATCAATAAACTTAAACAATCTGGACAATACACCATTTCCACAATCAATTAATATCTTTGTATCATTCTCACTTTCAAGCAAATACCCAGAGCAAGCTTTATCTGTTCCAGGATAAGGACCATTATTTCCAAGTACTGTTATTTTCATCTCTACACCTCCACGAGAAGTTCCATGTTTGTTTCTTAGTATAAAACAAAGAGCCTAAACTGTAAAGTCTAGACTCTTCTAATTAGTTATCCTTTTTTAATTTTCAATATATATTTATTAATAGTTTCTACTTTATTTAGTGTAGCAACAGCAAAAGATGCTATCACCATTCCTCCCACAAACTGTAATATATTTGCTGGAACACTAAAAATAGGAACAATCATATTGCCTTTAAGTATTCCACCACTTATATAATAACCAACAACCATCCAAAGCCCTGCCACAGTCATGCCCATAAGACCAGTTATATTAAATAATTTTTTCCCTTTTTTCTTCAATATTATATGAAGAACTATGACTAATATAGGTATAAATGCAATAGCTAGCATCAAAGACTTTTGTACATTACCTATCAAGTTTATCAACTCATTAGTTCCATTCAATTCTAATTTGTTTATAAGAAAAGTCGTCATCTCCGAATTATTTATTCCATTAAGTATTTTAGACAAAATATTTTTAATAGTTAACCCAAATGCTATCCATATAGTTATACTCGCAAATGTCACACCAGTATTTAAAGCTTTAGAATCCTTCTCTGTTAATTCTTTTGCCATGTATCCCACTATGGCTCCCATTATTCCCTTTATTATCAAAGTAGGAACAGCCCAATGGGAATATCCCAAATACAAATCAGCTAAAGAAGATCCTAATCCTCCCGTTATAGCTCCAAATCTCCATCCCAATAATATAGCTGAAATAAATACCATACTATCCCCTATATGAATATAACCTTCAGTAAAAGGTACTGGCACATGGGGCATTATAGCAGTAGCAGCAAAAACCATTGCTGTCATAAGACCTCCAAATGTTATTTTTCTAATATTTAATTCTTCCATTCTTTTCCCCTCCCTTTATAGATACAATTATATCATAATTGTATCTATAAAGAAAGTATTTTTTTTGATTTGTACCCTTATTGTATCTATTATTATTTTTGTTTATTGATATTTTGCAATAAAAATAGTAAAGTTTCCATTAATCATATTGTACAAATAAAATATAATTAACGGAAACTTTACTATTTATTTCTGTTCCTATTCATTTTATTCATTGAATATACACTCAATAAAATACCTACTACAATATATAAAGACCCTCTAAATTTGTCGTTTCCAGTAGCTAGTGAAAAATTAGACATATGATTCAAGTAATTAAACAAAGTCCCATTCCTTTCAATTTTTTATTTCCATATAAATCTTTCAATCTTCTAATATAGGAAACAATTTTAACATCTTTTTTTGATGTAAACCACAACTTCCCTCATAAATTTCAGAATAGAATTCCCTTGCCTTATTAATATCATTATAATAGTATTGATATATTGAACCTATCTCTTTATAAATTCTATAGTCTTTAACTCCTATTCCAAGAACTTTTTTATATACTTTTAATGCCTCATCTACATGTTGGCATTTTATAAGGGATTTAGCTATCTCCCAATAATGTTCTTCTAATCTTATATGATTTTTTTCTTCAAAATATATTGATGCAATTAATTCGTATTGCTTTTTCTCAAAAAGAGTAGGTATATACTTGGGTTCCATCAAATATTCTTTTATAAATGTCTTTTTATATTTTGGTATTGACCTGTCTTTTATTTTTTTAGACATCCCTTCAACAAAAATGCCATAACTTTCAGTTAAATCATATACTGTTTCTTCGAAGGCTTGGAATACATATATTATTTCTTGCATGTATGTCTTAAATAATTTATACTTGATTTCTTTTAAATAATTCAAAAATACTTTTTCAAATTCCTTTATAGTATACATTTTTATTATATTAGTATTTTTAATAATCTTGGATTTATTTAAATACATCTCTATAGAATAACTATATAATTCAAAACTTTTTATTGTAAACAAAGAAGAAGAGCTACTATATATTATTTTTCCCAATTCATTAAAACATAGATATGTATCCTTTACCCTCTCCCATATGCCTTCATCTCCAAAATTGTAAAATATTTGAAAATGAACAAAAAGCTCCGACATTAAAAATAAAGCATATTTTTCAAATATCTCATAGTCTTCATTTTTTATTGTTTCTTTTAAAAAAGGTATTAAAGATTTAAAAAATTGAGCCTCATCACATGAATAATAATATGTTTTATTTTCTTCTAAATTAATCTTTGAATATCTTGTATAATAAAGTTTATCTATAGGAATTATCTTTAAGACATTATATATTTGGTCATCTATATTGCCATATACATTTACACGAGATATTAGTTCATTGGCTATTATGGGAATATCCAAAGCCTTTATATCTCCTTCTTTAATCCTTCTTTCAATATAGCTATCTATTTCTCTATTATATACAAATAATGCCTTTTCATATTCTCCATATCTACAAAAAAGATCTTTTAAACGATTAGCTATCAGAAAATCCAACTCTATTTTATTTTTCTCATTGGATTCATTAAAAACTTCTATTCTCTTGAACATAATATAATTTAAAATAGGAAGTATATTTCTTCTTTCATAAAATTTTTCAATATAACCTAAATATTCAATATTTAATTCATCATATTCTTTAGGATATAGCATATTTATTAAATCATATTGTGTCTTAGACTTAAATTCTCTTAAAAATGTATTTTCCAATCTTACCCCTCGTTTCATATATGTCACATTTCAAAACGCTAATATATTACCATAATTCAATCTTAACACTTTAATATCATATATAATAATATAATTTTGTAATATATTATTATATATGATATTAGAAAAACTATATAGCAATTATGTTTTCTTTTTAAATTATAACATATATTTTCCACAAATACATAAAAGAATTAAGCTTAATAGCTTAATTCTAGATTTGTGATAAACATATAAGTTTATTAAAATGCATAAAATAAGCCTATCATCTCAATTTTTTCGATATATATCCCTTATATCCTTTGTTGGATGATTAGGATATTTTATAACTTTCCCTTCCCAAGTCCTTATAATTATATCCTCTTTTCCTCTAGAAAGTAAATATTGTGGTAGTATGGGCGTTTTTCCTTGACCTTTAGGTGCATTTACAATATAAGTAGGTATAGCCATTCCTGAAGTATACCCCCTAAGATATTCTATAATTTCAATACCGTCATCTATAGATGTATTGAAATGAGTCGTACCTATAACATGCTTTGCATGGAATATATAATAAGGTCTTATTCGTATTTTAAGTAATTCATGATTTAATGACTTCATTATACATTTATCATTATTGATACCATTTAACAAAACAGCTTGATTACCCAATGGTACTCCTGCATTAGCTAATTTTTCAGCTGCCACTTTTGCCTCTTCAGTTATTTCCTTAGGATGATTAAAATGTACATTTATATAAATAGGATGGTATTTTTTTATAATATTAACCAAATTATCTGTAATCCTTTGAGGCATAGTAACTAACGTTCTAGTTCCAATCCTTATATACTCTACATGTTCAATAGCCTTTAATTCCTTTAATATCCACTCAATTCTATCATCAGGTAAAGTTAATGGATCTCCACCAGTTATTAGCACATCTCTTATTTCTGAATTCTTTTTTATATAATCAATGGATTCCTTTATAGCCTTAGTAGTTTTATGCATATCTTTTTGGCCTATATTTCTTCTGCGTTGACAATGTCTACAATACATAGCACATTCATTTGTAACATTGATTATAAGCCTATCGGGATATCTTCTAGTTATACTACCAGCAGGATTTGTATACTCCTCTGCCATAGGATCTTTATCTCCTTCAGTTTCTATAATCTCTAAAGCTGTAGGTATAGACATAAGCCTTATGGGGTCAAAGGGATCTTTTTTATCTATGAGACTTGCATAATAGGGGGACACTGCCCACCTATATCTTCTTCCTACTTCTTCTATTTCTTTCTTTTCCTCTGGAGTTAAATCAATTATTTTTCCCAATGTCTCTACATCACTTATTCTATTAGACAATTGCCATTTATAGTCATTCCAATCCTCTTCGGTTCCCTGTAAAATTGCTAAAATCTTTGCCTTAGATTTTTCATATTCAAGTGTTAAATCTAATCCTTTAGGAATTTTATCTTTAACTTCTAAATAATCAGATATTCTAGATTTTAGTTCCTCTGCTCTTTTTAATGAAATTTGTCTTTTACTATTTTTTCCAGCTTCTTTCATCAGCATTCCTCCTCATGGTATATTATATAATTTATGACTTATTCTGAATGTTCAGAATTGTCTTTGTTGTTTTTTTGAGCTTGAAAAATAACATATTTAATATTTACAATATGTTTGAAAACAACCCTTATAATTTTGAATTTAAATCCATGGGTATGTTAGTAAAATATTTTTAAACACAAGATTTGATTATTAATAATTTTGAAAAGAATTTAATAGATTGGTTATAACAAGCTATTATATTATAGCCCATATTGAGATAAATGTCAATAATTACACCTTTTGCAAAATATAATTTTCAAAAGTATATCACTTCAAAATAATCCTTTTAAATGATAGAATAAAGTATAACTAATTAAAAATTAGACTTGTATGAGTCTACAAATGGAGGTATTTATGGTTAAAAAAATTAGTTTTATTTTTCTTATAATATTATTAATATTCAATTTAGGTTGTACTGAGTCTCTAAAAGAACAATTACTTGACTATGTAAATATTGCTTTACCCCCTGCTATTACATTAGAAAATGAAGCATTGGAAAAATATAGTATAGCTTTTAAGGAATATAGTGATGACACCAATAAACTTTATTTATCCTTAGAAAAAAATATAATCCCAAAATATGAAGAGTTTGTTGGAGCTTTAAATGAAATCGAAACTAAATCTCCTGAAATAACTAATATACATCAGCTCTACATAAAAGGAGCAAATAAACAATTAGAAGCTCTAATAATACTCAAAAACGGATATAAGGAAAAAGATAATAAAAAAATACTCGCTGCTGATAAACTTTTAGAAGAATCTCGAAAATATATGAAGGAATTTAAAGATGCCATAGTAGAACTTGCCGAAGAATACAATATAGATTATAAAATACAATGAGGTGAACTTATGACCAACAAAGTCTATCTTGAAAATTCTTATTTAACAAAAATCAAAGCAATCGTAAAGGATAAAAAAATTATAGATAATACAATACATTTAATTACCAATAGAACTATATTTTATCCCCATATGTCAGGAGGACAACCTAAAGATGAAGGACTCATAAATAATGTCCAAGTTTTAAATGTATATAAAAAAGATGATAATATTATTCATATTTTAAGTGAAGATATTTTTGATGAAGAAGTAAGTCTTACCATAGATTGGAATACTAGGTTTGACCACATGCAACAGCATACAGGTCAACATATATTATCTGCTGCATTCAACAAACTGTTTGATGCTAATACCATAGGATTTCATCTAGGTAAAGATTATGTCTATATAGATATTGATATATCAGATATAACAAAGGAACAAATCCAAAAAGTTGAGACTTTTGCCAATCAAATTATATTTTCAAATTTTGATATCAAAACATATTATGTCAATAAAGAGCAACTGGCTAATTTACCAATAAAAAAAGTTCCTAAAATCAATAATGAAAATATTCGCATTGTAGCAATAGATGATATAGATTATTCTCCTTGCGCTGGAACTCATAACAGTACTACTGGAGAAGTTGGTTTGATTAAAATACGTAAATGGGAAAAATACAAAGGTAATATTAGGCTTGAGTTTGTATGTGGAAATAGAGCATTAACAGATTTCAGATGGAAAAATGATTATATTAATAGTCTCGCTAATTTTTTTTCCACAAAGGATGACAATATATTGAATACTGCAACAAAAATGTATGAGGAAAATAAATTATTAAAAAAACAAATAAAGAAACTTAATAATGATTTATTAAGTTTCCAATGTAACGAACTTTTAAGTAAAGGTAAAAATTATGATGGCATAAATCTAATATCTAATATCTATCAAGATACACAGTTCTCAAAAATTAGAGATATTGCATCATATATAACTAATAGCCCTTCCACACTGGTTATTTTAGGCGTGACATCTAAAAATAAATGTCAAATTATATTAGCAAAATCTCAAAATCTCCCAAATATTAATATAAAAAAAGTTTTCAATCAGATTATACCTCTGTTAAAAGGTTCTGGGGGAGGTAATCCATATATGGTACAAGGTGGAGGTCAAGATTGTCAATATTTATCAAACTGTATTGATAATGGACTCACTTTAATTAAGGAACAAATAGAAAAAAGCACTGGGTAATCTAAAGTTGAATTACCCAGTGCTTTCTCTATTTACTGTATACTATATTACCATCTAACATTGTCATATCTATTTCCACATTTTTAATTTCTTCGTGGGGTACTTCCATAATATCATCTGATAATATAACCAAATCAGCAAGCATGCCTGCTTTTATCATTCCTTTTTCATTTTCTTCATAGGTATCATATGCTGGATTTCTTGTAAATATCTTTAGCCCTTGATATACATCTATTCTCTGTCGTGGATACCATCCTCCTTCAGGATATCCATCTGGTTCTTGCCTTGTAACTGCTATATATAAATTCATTATAGGGTTGAACGTCTCTACAGGAGCATCCGATCCTCCCGAAAGTCTTATTCCTTTATCCCACATTGTTTTCCATGCATAGCTTGTTTTTATCCTTTCTGGACCTACTCTATTCTCTCCTATGGCTATGTCAGATAACATAAATATAGGTTGAATATCAGCAATTACATCTAATTCTTTGAATTTTTCAAAAATTTCACTGCTACCTATTTGACAATGCACTATTCTAAATCTAGGGTCTTTTTTAGGATGTTTTTCAGATATCATTTTATATGCATCTAATACTTGATCCATAGTCCTATCTCCTATGGCATGTACCGCTAATTGCAAACCATTTTTATGAGCAGTTACTAATAGATACCTTATTTCTTCATCGCTATATATAAGTAAACCACTGGTACTAGGATCATCACTATATGGCTCGTGCATAGCTGCTGTCCTAGAACCTAAGGAACCATCTGCCAGCAACTTAAGGGGGCCAAATCTAACCCATTTATCTCCATCTCCTGTTTTATGTCCCAACATTAAAAAGTCATTTAGTTTCTCCCTAGTCTGTAGAAGCATCTGCATATTAATCCTTGCATTTAACCTTCCCTCTGCTTTTAACTGCTCATATGCATCTATTGCCTGTTGATAAGACTTTGCATAAGTAAAATCATCGGTTTGTATCGAAGTTAAACCTACTTTATTGGCATCCTTTATACTCTGTTCTATTAAGTTCTTCATATCTTCTATATTTTCAGTTACAGGTATCAATCTATTCACCATGTATATAGCATTTTCTCTCAATATACCTGTAGGTTCACCAGTTTCTGGATCTCTATCGATCTTTCCTCCTTCAGGATCTTTAGTATCCTTTGTTATGCCTGCTAATTCTAATGCCTTTGAATTAACTACACATATATGATAACATGCCCTTACCATATATACTGGTCTATCACTAATTACTTCATCAATATCTTCTTTCCTTGGCAGTCTTTTCTCTTTAAATTTGTCATGATTCCAGCCATGCCCTTGCACCCATTGATCGAATATCTTTGTTTTTTCATCTTTTAAAAATTTTTTTAAATCATTTTTTAAATCCTCTATAGATCTAGCATTTCTATGGTCTGCCTTAAATTTTGTTAAACCATAGGCCACAAGATGCATATGACTATCATTAAACCCTGGTATAAGCGTCCTACCCTTCAAGTCAATTTTTTCAGTATCCTTTGAAATAAAAGTTAATGCTACTTCATGCTCCCCTACAAATGCTATCTTGTCATCCTTTACTACAACTGATTCAGCAATATGGTTTTCATCATCCATGGTCAAAATTTTTCCATTGTAAAACAAATAACTACTCATTTACAAAATTCCCCCCTTTTTGATACATATTAATTTCACTTTTTATTTAAATTATATCACAGCTCAATAGATTCCCCAAAGTTTAATACTAGACCTTTGGCATTTTTTACTCTTTTTACAAAATTTTCTGGATCTACATCGATTATATCAAAGGTTTTATAATGCATAGGTATTACCTTTTTAGGATTTATAAATTCTACTGCTCTTAAAGTATCTTCTACATCCATAGTGAAATTACCACCTATGGGTAATAATGCCACATCAATACTCTCATCTTTCAATAGCTGCATATCCATAGTAAGACCAGTATCTCCTGCATGATAAATCTTCTTTCCTTCTATTTCTAATAAAAATCCTCCTGGGCTTCCTCCACAAATTATGCCATTTTCTGTGGTTATACCTGAACCATGTAATGCAGGAGTCATTTTTACTCTTCCGAAGTTCATTTCCACTCTTCCTCCTATATGCATTGGATGAACTTCTAAATTGAATTTAGATAAATATTGACTGATTTCAAAATTACATACTATCTTTGCATCATTAGCTTTTGCTATCTCTACAGTATCTCCTATATGATCTCCATGTCCATGGGTTATAAATATATGTGTTATACCTTTAATCTCATTAACCTTCACTGGACTATTGGCATTTCCTGTTATAAATGGATCGATTATAGCCTTTATTCCCTCCCCCTCAATAATAAAACACGAATGACTAAGATATTTAATCTTCATATAATTAACCCCCTATATTATTTTTAATCTTTCTAAATCTTTACTTAATATATATAATATAATTATAAAAACATTAAGTCAAAGATAAGGTGGTAATTATGGATATTTACTATGTAGACAGACAAACCAATGAAAAGAAAAGGGAAATTGTAGCTGGTAATAAATATTTAAAGTGGATAAACAATACTAAAAGTGGAAATATATTTCTAGAAAAGATAGTGAAAAAGAAGCTGTTTTCTAGTATATATGGAAAAATTCAAGATTTAAGTATCAGCAGAAAAAAGATACCTCAATTTATAAAAACATTAAATATAGATATGAGTGAATCTCTAATTGAAGATATTTCAGAATTTAAGACATTTAATCACTTTTTCACACGAAAACTTAAAAATTCTGCTAGACCTATTAATAAAAACAAAAACGTACTAATATCTCCTGTCGACGGAAAAATATTAGCATATGAATCTATAGACATAAAAAATATAATTCAGGTGAAGGGTAGTTCTTATAAACTCTCTGAACTTTTTTTAGATTCAACCATGGCCAAAAGATATATAGAAGGCCACTGTATAGTTATTAGATTAGCACCTTCAGATTATCATAGATTTCATTTTCCCGATGATGGTATAGCCCAAAACAATATAAAAATCAAAGGAGATTATTATTCTGTAAATCCTTTAACTCTAAACAATATATCAAATGTATACTGCAAAAATAAAAGAGAACTCACAATATTTAATTCACACAATTTTGACGAAATAGTAATGGTAGAAGTAGGTGCAACATGTGTTGGTTCCATAATCCAAACATATACTCCAGGCAAATCCGTTTATAAAGGTGATGAAAAGGGATTCTTTAAATTTGGAGGCTCTACTGTAATTATGTTTTTAAAGAAAAATGTAATTGCAATTGATGATGACATATTGGAAAACACATCAAAGGGACTAGAAACAAAAATCCATATGGGAGAAAGAATAGCAATAAAAAAGCCTAATTAGGCTTTTTTATTGCTATTTTAATACTTCTTTTATTATTCTATATATGTTTTTATATTTAATTTTTTCTAGATCTTCTTTAGAATATCCTCTATCTTCAAGGGCCTTAATTAAATTTTGAACCTTTGATATATTTTGGAAATTGGGAATGCCTATGGAATTATCCTCTGAAAAGCTATCCACTGTATCTCCTTGTAAATAATCAAAAAAATCAAATCCGAAACATACATGGTCTATCCCAACTAATTCTACTATATGGTCTACATGATCAACCAATGAGTCTAATGTCTGTTTTTCTTTATCTAAAGAAACAAATTCCCTAAAGGCATTTAGACCCATAACACCACCTTTTTCTCCTATAGCTTTGATTTGAGCATCTGTTAAGTTTCTGGGCACATCACATAATGCTCTACAATTTGAATGGGAAGCTATTATGGGAGCATCTGAAACTTCATAGATATCCCAAAATGTCTTTTCATTTGCATGGGATACGTCAACTATCATTCCTAAATCATTCATCTTTTTTACTGCTTTTACCCCGTATTGGGTTAACCCCCTATTCTCATCTCCTAATACACCAGTACCTAATTCATTTTGCTCATTCCATGTTAACGATCCATGTCTTGCTCCAAACATATATAATTGATTTAGCATATCTATATCTTTACCTATGCCACTCAATCCTTCTATACCTATCATTACAGTAAATTTATTGTTTTTTACAGCTTCCAAGTCTTCATATTTTCGAATTACTTTAAATAAATCTTGATTTTCTAATATTTCATTGGATATATTTTTAATAACCTGAAATATTCTCTCTTTAGGTGTCTTGTCATAAGGTGGATCACACCATATGACAAATATACCACCAGTTACTTCTCCTCTTTTATATTTTTTAAGATGATACTTCTTAAATATATCCTTTTCTCCTTGCTCTCTCTTTATTGTTATATCTGTCCATATATCACCATGAGCGTCAAAAATCATTTTGTTACCTCCTTAAAATATCTCTATAGCATATGCAGTATATTTCCCATAAATATACCAAAATAGTTTCCTATTATATATCCTAATGTTCCTACTAACAGTATAGGTATGATTAATTTATCCCAACCCTTTGCTATAGCCATAGCCGCTGCCGTTGTAGGTCCTCCTATATTGGCATTAGATGCCAATAATATTTCTTCCAAATTAAACTTCAGCAATTTTCCAAATATTAATGTTATAGCCATATTAGAAAATACCATCACTGCACAAAATACTAAAAGCATTGGTGATTTAGATATTATAAGGGGTATAGATGCTGGTACTCCTATAACTACAAAGAAAATATATATTAAGAAAGTACCTATCTCTTGAGCTCCCCTCATACCTCCAAAGAAATTTGGTAAATATGTTGCTAATATCATAGTTAATGTAGTCATTATAAGGTATTTATTCCCAAATAACCCATTTAATAATTCAAGCCCAAAGTTTCCAGTAGGGATTATTTCACCTAAAAATCCAGATACTTCATTTGATACTGCAACTATAGCAAACGCTGTCCCAACTGAAAAAGCTATATCCTTTAGAGATATTTCTTTTCTTCCCCAATAAGAAGCGGCTTGAGTTTTACCTTTATCATCGGTGCCAATACTTTCCACCTCATCTATATGGGGATGAGAAAATAGTTTTCTAAATAATGCCATTGAAGGAATTGCTATTAATACAAAGAAATAAAGTGCCATAAGCAAATTATCTGCTACCACTGCAGCTGAAACCAATTCTCCTGGAGCCTCAAAGGAATCCGCCATAGCTACAAAATTAACTCCTCCACCTATATAGGAACCTGCCATCATTGCTCCTACTTTATAAAGAGATGGAACTATATTTTTCAATGCCATGAATCCTACTAATGCTCCAACCATTGTTCCCACAGAACTTATTAAATAAATTAGTAATATTCTACCACTTTCTCTCCATATTTTTCTTATATTTGCCTTATATAATAATAATGGAATTGCCAACGGGACTACATAACCCCATACTTGATCATATGCTGGTGCAGATGTGGGTATAATTTTAAAATTTGATAAAATCATTGCGCCTATAAGTCCTATTATTGCTCCTGTTACTTTCGATGCCCACTTATAATTTTGCTCCAGCCAAATACTTATAGCTGCCCAACCCGTTAATATCGCCCATAATACCCATGTATTATCAGCACTTATTAAACTACTCACATAACCATCTCCTTTTAATGATTTTACAGAATCTTTTCAATAATTAGTATACTACAAAAAAATAAAAAATTCAATATATTAAATAAAATTTATTATATTGAATTTAAATCATTGTGATTTTTCAGTATATATTTATTATTCAGTTTAATTTTAATATATATAAAAAAATTTTTCAACATATTAAAAGTTTTTTTATATATTAAAATTAATAATAAATCTTAGAGTACTATTTTTTTCTATACTATGTTAAAATATTATTGTCTGTTCTATAATTAATTTTCTGTAAAGAAATGAGGTGCTTTTATGAATATAGATATTGGATCTAAAATAAGAAGTTTAAGAAAATCTATGGATTTAAATATTGCTCAATTAGCAGAAAAAACTGGTTTAAGTACAGGTTTAATAAGTCAAATTGAGAGAAATATGGTAGTCCCGTCAGTTACATCTCTATGGAAAATATCAAATAGTTTAAATGTTTCTATCGGATATTTCTTCAATGAAGAAAATAAAGTAAATATAAGTCCAATAGTAAAAAAACATAGTAGAAAACGCATCATTACTTCTAACTCCAATGCCATATATGAATCTTTAACTCCAGACATGAATAGAAAGATTGAATTCTTATATATAACAATAGAACCCGGTGATTCATCTACTAATGGCCTTGTTGCTCATGAAGGAGAAGAGTGTGGCATAGTAATTAAAGGTAGGCTACTTATTAAATCTGAAAAGGAAGATTATATTTTAGAAGAAGGAGACAGTATTTATCTTGATAGTTCCATTGGACATAGATATGTAAATATAGGTGACGAGCCCTGTATATCTATATGGGCAATGACTCCACCCAGTTTTTAAAAAGACAGGAATATAATATTACCTGTCTTTTTTTTCGTATTGAACTATTTTACTTATAACTTCTTCTCTAACAGAGTCTAATGCAGTATAATTCATATTGGGTATATAGTACGACTCTATTTTGTCATGAACTTTCTTTGCTTTGTTTAAGTCTTTTAACGCAATATCTATAAGCTTTTTATACATCTCTTTATCTTCATCTATTTCTATTTTGTATTGATTTAATACCTTTTTATTTAAATATTCATTTAAAGAAATTTTTTTATTGTCAAAATCTTGGGCCTTAGAACTTTTTGTAAATGCTACAGACAACTCTTCAATAATTACAGTCTCTATTTTTTCGGGAATTAACGGACTATGATAAACTTCTACATTCAATCCTTTTTTAATAGCCTCATTGGCTAATATATTAAATAATGTAGTTTTACCTGAACCTATATAACCATCTATATAATAAATTTCTTCTGAATCATTAATTATTGTTTCAGTATGCTCTACCAGACCATTGGGTGTATATCCACTTCCAAACAAATGTCTTTTTCTACCTAATGAACCCTTTTCATTTACATCACCAAATACCGCGTGTAAAAGTTTATCTGTAAGGTTATTTACTTTGACAAAATCCATGCTATTATTCACTTTATATTCTATATCTTGTAGGATGTTCTTAGCGGAATCAAGGTATTTGTATGCCCTTTTATAGTATTCTTTATTTTCTTTAATATACTTAACTATATCATTTTTATTCTCTACAATACTTTTTTCTTCCCAATATCTTCCTAGATTTATTATCTCATCTATTGCTCCAGGATATTTAGGATCTATCATATGGGGACTTGTGCCATCTATTATTGCAACCTTTAGAGGTTTTATAACTATACCATCAATACTATTGTTGTCAGAAGAACAATGATGATATTCTAAATCATATCCCCTATCAAGCATATCTTTGGCTATATTCTTCATGAAAGTAGATTTTCCTGTACCAGGACCACCCTTTAAAATGAATACTCTATTGGCATCTTCCCCTATAATATAATCATAATACGAAAAAAAACCCTTTGACGTATTTGCTCCTGGAAATACTCTTTTTATCTTTCCATCCACATCTTTTACCTCCTTTTTAAGCATACAACTTTTAACAAAGTTTTACCCTATGCTTTACTTATAATTTATTTATTAAGAAGGTATTTTATGCATTAAAAAAGACCTTTTTAAGGTCTATTTTAAAACATCTACATCAAAATTATCGAACCATATATCACCATTAGCCCAATCAGTTAGATATATTTTTATGTAATCTGCCTTACCTATGTCTAAATTTACACTATACAATGTCCACATAGACTCTGGCACATATATTTTTTTTATCTTTTGACTTACTAACTTATCTTTACTATATAATTTTATTAATACACTTGCTTCTTTTCCTTGTTTAGAATTTACCCAAAAAGATATATCCACATTTCTCCCTGCCAATGATTCAAAAAATTCATTGGTCAAATCTATACCTGCAATTACATAATCTTTTTCAATATTTTCTCCATTGCTTACCTTTACAGAGGTATTTCCTTTATAATATTTAGTACCATCTAACTGTCCTAGATTTTCCCCCTCAGATTTTTTGATTAATTTCTCATCATAGAAATTGTAAAGTCCTTCCATTTGACTTTGGCCAATTGCAACACCACTTTCAGATTCCAACTTTTCTTTATCTTCTATAGAAAAAATTTCTCTATCTTTTTCCCTTTTTCCATCATTCTCTAGAGCTGTATCCTTATCTATCCGTGAGTTTATATTAAATTTATCAAATATATCACCTGTTCCAAGTACAATAGCAGAAATTAATAATAACATGGTCAATATAATGAGACCAATTTTTTTCTTATTAACTCCTGTTCTTTCTTCATATTTAGTATATAATTCAATTTTAACCTTTGAATCCTCTCTACTCTCCTCATATCTATTGTTCATAAATCTATATATCTGAGAACTATGAAAATCATCTATTAATTCTTCATAATTAGAATATCCACTACTTAAACATTTTTTTAAAATCCTCTGTATATCAGGAGGAATAGAACTATCAAGTTCATCAGAATATAACTCTTCACCTGTATAAATAACATTCATTAAATGTCCAACTTTTGTCAATACATCTGAAATCTTCATATATTCATAATCTTCTTGTATATTTAAAACACCCCTATTAACTATCTCACCTTCTGAAATCAAAAAATTATTCGGAGATAATAGAGCACACATGAGATGCGGAGTTAAATATCTATGTTCCCATATTATATCAAAAACAAAAGAAGTATACTCTATTTTTTTACTTAATAAAGACTCTTCTTTTTTTATATAATCTTTTAATCTAATACCTTCCTTATATTCAGATATAATATATACATACTCTTCAGTATCTTTAATCTCTAAAGCCAGGCCTTGATCTACTAATTTATCAATATTTACTGGGTCTAAAACTCTTTTTTCAGAAATAGCATTGACTATATAATATTTACTAAAATCTTTATCTTTGCATAAAAGTATTTTCTGTATATCACTTTCCAATTCTAGATTTTCAACTATTAAATTACTAAATATATCATTAGTAGACATATATATCTTCCTTTCAAAAATTACCACAATTATATATTTTTAGACTGATTCTGTCATAAATATTCAACAACTATCTTATAAATTCCTTTATTTAAAATAGTTTTCTCCAAAATCACTCATCTTTTATATCATAATCAACATCTTCTATTATTTTATCTTTTATTTCTTCATCTTTATTTTTTCTATATTTCTTCAATCTATATTCTTCTAAATCAGCAGACAATTTGCTCAATATATAAGTTATTAGTGCTACATCATCTATTATTCCAAGCCCTATTACAGGTTCGGGTATAAAATCAATGGGACTTATAAAATATATTATACCTAATATCAATAATATCTTCTTCTTGAAAGGCACTTCTCCATCAAATAAATATTTAATTGCAGTAGGTATATTCCTTAACAATCTCATATAATTCATCCCCTTATTATTTTATAGAAAAGCACTTCCTTAGACGATATTATATTCTTCAGGAAGTGCTTTCAGCTTGTAAAAGCTATTATACAATAATAAACTCCACATTATTCAATATTTTTTTTAGCTTAACTGCTAAGTTATGACTTTCTAAGTCTTCACCATTTGGGGATGCACCCATAACTATATTTGTTATCTTCTTATTTTTAGCAAAATTTCCTATTGCTTTAATTACCTCTTTAGCCCTTATAACTGTCAAATCTGCTCCCGCTTTTTTGGATACTTGAAATAGATATTCAAGTGCTTCCCCATCATTTGATTTATTTAAAAATTTATCATTTTCACTAACCACATGAATTACATACAGTTTATCTTTAGGACTTTTCAAGTTATTATAACCATTTAATATTAGCCTTTCACAAGTTCGTTGTTGAGTCACACAAACCATTATATTCTTGTTTTGCATATACATATACCCCTTTCACTTTCCCTTGATGTACCCCTCACAATAGTAATTATAACAATGTATAGTACAAAGTTAAAGTATATTATAAAATCATTATTTGGGAATATGTTTAATGCTAGTATATCAAATGGTTTAGTCCTTAAACAATCAATATTAATTTTTGTTAAAAATTTAATATTGTTCTTGCATCGGTAAAATAGAACCTCCCTGTTGTATAGCTATTATTTTGGAGTTCTGTCCCATTTCATTTAATCCATCCTCTATAGCATTTTCCAAAGAATCTTTTTTACAAAAAAATAATTCCTCTACTATTTTTTTATTAAGGGATGTAACCATGTATACTTTTACTCTTTCAAGTATCCTCGCTATAGCAGCTGCCTTATGTCCACCCAATATAAATTCTTTCTTTAATCTATCGATAAGATCCCTTGGTTCTGTGGCATTCTTTATCCATTCTTCAAAATGCTTTTCTCCATAACCTTCTCCACAATGGGCTACAAGTATAATTATCCCTCCATCCTTAACAGCATGACTTGCATTGTCCAATGCCTTTTGAGATTGATATATATTTAAATCTTTAGGATGTCCTCCAGGAGATACAATAACTATATCAGCCTTTTCTTTTATTTTAACACTGTATATATTATCTAAAAATTTACATCCTTTCCTATGTGCATCTATATAATCTCCAGCAAAGGCCTTTAATATATTTTTCTTTTCATCAATTACCACATTTAATATAAAAGATATACCTAATTTTTTTCCTATTTCATCTATATCTTCCCTTACAGGATTGCCTTTAATAGCTCCTGATTTAGAACCTGGCAAAAGTTGCAATTTGTGATTATTCTTTATGCTATCATAATTAGCAGCTCCAGGCATTATAGCCTTTGCCCCTCCTGAATAACCTGCAAAATAATGATATTCAATATTTCCTGTGCATATTCTAATATCTGCATCCACAACCGATTTACATATATTTAATTTTGTCCCCCTCCTAGTCTCTCCACAATAAATATATTCTTCACTATTACTGTCTATACAGCTTATTCTATTATATATGTCTTCACCTACTAGTATCTTTTGTTCCTCAGATGTATGAGACCTATGAATACCCATACCAAATATAATCTTTATATCACTATCTTCAATACCCCTATCATTTAAGTAATTAATTAGAGGAGGTAATATCTTTTTAGTGGGTACAGGTCTTGTTATGTCACTTACCATTATAGCTACCCTCTGTCCAATTTTTATCACTTCATCCAATGATTTTATGCCTATTGGGTTATGTAATGCCCTCTCCACTTCTCTTATTTCGTCCGTATATGTTATATTTTCTTTTCTCGTATTAGCTTCTAATACGCCTTTAAAATTCTTTTCAGGAACATCTATGTCTATTTTTCCCTTACCATATTTTAATTCAAGCTTACCCATATCCCTTTTCTCCTTTCAAAACATAATACCCTTCTTAAATAGAATAAGTTAGTAGCTAACGGTTAGTAGTTATTAGTTTAACGATGAAAACCATAGAATTTTCACAATCAACTATGAACTACTAACTACCAACCACTAACTTGCTTTCACATCTAAGTCCTACAAAATAAAGAAAGGCATTATAATCAAATCTACAATCTTACAGCTTTAGCCCAAATTACATTCTCAACCTTAGTCAAAGCATCTAAAGTATCTTTTGAAACAATGTCGTCCACATTTAAAAGCATCAATGCTCTTTCTCCCGGTTTATTTCTTCCCACTTGCATTTTTGCTATGTTCACATTTTCTATAGCCAATGTAGTTCCTATTTTTCCTATTACACCTGGCACGTCAATGTTTTGCACAAAAATCATGAATTCACTAGGTTCTACATCTACTTCATATCCTTCTATTTCTACTATCTTACCTTCATTTTTTGATGATAAATTACCTGATATAGTAAATGTCTTATTTTTTCCTCTAACTTTTACTGTTATTAATTGAGTATATCCATTAAATACATCCATCTTTTTATTTTCTTTTAATGCAATCCCTCTTTGTTCTGCTAACATTTTAGCATTAACATAGTTTACATGTTCTCCAACAACTGGGCTCAATAGACCTTTAAGAAAGGCTATTGTTGCCATGTCTGTTTCCTGCCTTGCTACATTACCATAGTAACTTATTTCTACCTTTTCTACAGGATCATTATAAAGCTGATAATAAATACCTCCTAACTTATCCATTAAATCAATATATGGTTTCGTTGTTATTAGCTCATCCCTGTTTAAAGTAGGTAAGTTAACAGCATTTGTTACAACTTCTCCTTTAAGTGCACTTATTACTTGATTAGCTATGGTCACTCCTACGTTTTGTTGAGCTTCTAATGTACTTGCACCTATATGGGGAGTAACTATTACATTGTCATATTCATACAATGGGTTATCGTAGCATGGTTCCACTTCATGCACATCTATACCTGCACTGGCTATTTTCCCATTTTTTATTCCTTTAAGTATAGCCTGCTCTGATATAATACCACCTCTTGCAGCATTAACAAGTCTTACTCCTTCCTTCATAATCTCTATTTCGTCTTCTCCTATCATTCCCATTGTTTCTTCAGTTCTAGGAGTATGTACAGAAATAAAATCAGATTCTTTAATTAATTTATCTAATGCATCTTTCTTTTCCACATTAAATCTCTTGAATCTTTCATCCTGAATATATGGATCATATCCTATAACTTTCATTCCAAATGATTGCATCCTTGTAGCAACTAGTGAACCTATTCTTCCTAACCCTACTATCCCTAAAACTTTTCCATATAATTCTGATCCCTTAAATTTATTCCTTTCCCATTTACCTGATTTTATATATGTATTGGCTTGTGAAATATTCCTGGATTGAGCTATAAGCAAACCTATGGCCAACTCAGCAGCGGATATAGTATTACTGTCAGGAGTATTAGCAACAACTACTCCTCTTTTTGTTGCTTCCTTTACTTCTATATTATCTATACCATTTCCAGCTCTTCCAACTACTTTTAAGTTCTCTGATGCATCAAAAAGTTCCCTATCTATTTTAGTCTTACTTCTAACAATTATGGCATCATAGTTTTTTATCTCTTTAAGTAATTCTGGTCTTTTCTCATCACTGCTCAATTCAAAGTCCACATGTACATCTGCTTCTTGTTTTAACATTTCTATACCTTCTTCGGCAATTCTTTCAGTTACTAATATTTTCCATTGATTTCCCATCACAATATTCCCCCTAATTCTGTTATTTATTATGTTATACGCTATATTTTAATTTTTTTTAACATACTATTACAAAACTTTAAAATATTATAGCATAACAAAATATTAAATACAACCTATGTACTCTGTAATTTTACTAAGCAATACTATTATTTAACAAACTAGGTATATTCATACCAATTCAAATATATAAAAATAAGTAGATATAAGACATTTTATCTTATATCTACTTATTTTTATATATTTGGCGGGAATATGTGGGAATCGAACCCACCCAGGACGCTCTTAACGCCCCGTAATGGTTTTGAAGACCACAGGACACACCAGCACCCATCTACTCCCATCATACAGACTATTTCTACCGATATATTATAGCATATATACAAAATCTGTCAAGATAAAATAAGTTATAGATATTTACTACCTTCTTTTATGCTTAAGGGATGTAATTTATTGTTCTTAATAAAGTCTTTTACCCAAAATTTATCTGTTTTTGAATATTCCCTTAAAGCCCATCCAATAGCTTTATTAATAAAAAACTCATCAGAATTAATATTGTTAAGGATAGCTGTACTAAGTAATTTTAAATTGGTCTTTTCTTTATATCTCAATTGAACTAATATAGATGATCTTGAAAGCCAAATATCATTGCTTTCACTCCACTTTATGATAGTTTCTTCTATATAATCAGGATACCTATCCAAAACATCAGCTGTTATTTTTGATGATAAAAAGTCTACAGTATCCCACCATGATCTATTTATTGTTAATTTCTCTATTTTATCAATTTCAATATTTTTAATTTCTTTTTTCAAAGCTACTAGTATATCAACTGCCAGATATTGAAATTCTCTTTCTGGCAATTTCCAAAGCTTAAATATAAAATCCCAATCTATTTTTTTGATCCTTTTACATTGTTTTATATATCCCTTTTGTAAAACTAATCTTTCTGGCCTTTTTATCCCTAAAAACAGAAATTTATTTCTCATATATTTTGCCATTTTCTTTGACTCAAATTCATTTCCATTATCATAAAATTTTTTTATAATTTCTTCACTCATAATTTATTAATCTCCCAATTTATTTTTTAAGTCTACAATATAATTCTGTTGCATTTTCTTTAAATTTAAAAATAAATAAGACATAATCTTCATTATAGGATTTCTAATATATATCTTCTCTGTAAAAATAATTTTTGTCCCCCCAGTTTCTAAAGAAAAAAAAGTGCCTGTCCAAAATCCATAAAAAAATTTATTCTCCATTCGAAACTCATATTTTTCATACTTCTTCTTATTAGTTATAGTAAATTTAACAGCTTGTCCTTTATGATTATATTCAATAAAAGATTCCCCTTTATTAATAATCTCAACCCTTTCGATGTCACTACGCCATTTATAATCTTCATTATTAGTAACTACATCCCAAATAGATTTTATGTCTGAATTAAAGTATGCTATAACTTCTGACACTCTCCATTTTCCCAAAATACACACCCCCGCAAAATATATGTATGATTTTATTATACATCAAATTGTTAGTAGGTATTAGCTAGTAGTTAGTAATTGATGGAAAAAATCCTATGGACTTTATCATTAAACTACTTACTGTTAACTATTAACTTATTCTATATTTATATAATATTCTAAATTACCAAATATCATAATGTATTTTATCTTCTATATATCTACTAGCAGGTTCTTTATCTTCTACATGATATCCAATTGAAACTATAGCCAATGGTATTACTGATTGGGGAATATTGAATATATTCTTTATAGATTCAACTCTATCTTCATTTGGATATACTCCTAACCAAACTGCCCCTAATCCTAACTCTTCAGCAGCTATAAGAATATTTTCTGTTATTGTGGCACAATCTTGTATCCAATACCCATCATCTTTCTCTCTAGACTCATCTCCACATATCATAATAGCTACATCAGCCTCTTTCAACATCTGAGAATACTGATGTACTTGTGTTATTTCTATAAGTCTATTCCTATCTCTAACCACTATAAATTCCCATGGCTGTCTATTACCAGCTGAAGATGATGCAATTGCAGACTGTAACAGTTTTTTTACTAAATCATCAGACACCCTTTTCCCACTGTATTCTCCTATACTCCTCCCGGTTGAAATACTATCCATTTTACCCATCCCTTCCCATATAAGGCAATATGTCATACCATTTTATTATGTCAATTTAGTATAACCAAGTGAAGTAAAATTATTTACTTTGAATTCTCAATATTTATACCTTTTTAGTCATTTTCTATTTACATATTATATGGAATTCTTATATGAAATATAGTGCCTTTCCCCATTTCACTATCTACATCTATTAGCCCTTGATGTAAAGAAATTATCTGATTCGCTATGGGAAGCCCTAGTCCTGTTCCTCCAGTATTTCTGGTTCTAGCTTTATCTACCCTATAGAATCTCTCAAATATATTCGGTAAACTTTCTTTTGGGATACCTATTCCATTATCTTTAATCTCTATAACTACATACTTATCTTTAGAATATAAGCTAATCTTTATCTTTCCTCCTTCTGGAGTATACTTTATTGCATTATGGGCTATATTTATTATGGCCTGTTGCAATTTTTCTGAATCCACTTTAATTTGTATTTTTTCTTTCTGAATATATTTTATGCTGATATTTTTTTCATCTGCCAAAGGCTTTAGTCTGGATATCAATTTTTCCAACATAAAATTAATATAAGTTATTTTATAATTTAATGTTAGCTTTTCTTTATCCAAATCCACTAACATCAATAGATCATCTATTATATTGTTTAAGCGGTCTATTTCTGAATCTATATCTTCCAGAAAATCTCTATAGATTTCCACATTGGTTTCATTCTGATGTAATAAAGACTCTGATAATAATTTAATAGAACTTAGAGGTGTCCTAAGTTCATGGGACACATTGGCTACAAAATCCTTTCTTTGAGTGTCAACTTGGTCCAATTTTATAGTCATGACATTAAAGGCATTGGCCAATTGACTGAATTCATCATTTGTATTTATTTCTACCCTTTGACCTAAATCTCCTTGAGCCATTTTATTTATAGCAGTAGTAAATCTTGTAATAGGTTTTGAAAATATAGATGCAAACCAATAGCTTATTATAAGTATTATAGACATAGTCACTAAGGAAACCATATTGATTGCCTGTCTGATTTCTCTAACTCGATTATATTCATCTCTAAGGGATGTCAGTACCAATGTAGCCCCTACAACTTTATTATCAACCATTATAGGGTCTCCTATATACATCATCGGACCAGAGTCATTAAATTCATATGTATTCACCTTTGTATCACCAGAAAGGGCAATATCTATCTCTTCATAATTCAACCTTTTATTAATCAATTTTTCATTTGAATCTCCTTTTACCACTTTTTTATCATCTACAACAATTATTCTAGAACCTATTTCTTTACTAAAATTATCAATTTGATTTTTTAATACATCTCTAAGAAAAAAACTACTTCCTTCATCAGCATTCAAAAAGAATTTTACTCTATTGGAAAGAATATTGGCATTTATTAACGTATCCTTTTCTTTTTGCTCAATATAAAGGTTAAGAAGAGTTCTAGTGATAAATATATTAACTATCACTACAAAAATAAGAATTAATAATAAATAGGTGGAAACAAGTTTCCACCTTATACTTATAAACCTGTTTTTATTGTTCAGTCTTACCCCTAAAATAGTAACCAACTCCCCATTTGGTCAATATATATTCTGCTTGACTAGAATTTTGCTCTATTTTTTCTCTCAGTCTTCTTATATGTACATCTACAGTTCTCAAATCTCCAAAATATTCATATCCCCATATTATTTCTAAAAGTTCTTCTCTATTAAATACCTTGCCAGGATTTGTAGCTAACAATAGAAAAAGGTCAAATTCCTTAGCCGTAAGATTAATCTCCCTTCCCTTTACTGTAATCTTTCTTCCCAATGTATTTATAGTAAAATCATCTACCTTTATTATTTGTTCACCATTTCTTGTGTTTTTAGAATTTACTCTCCTAAATATGGCCTTTATTCTAGCTTTAAGCTCCAATATATTAAAAGGTTTTGTAAGATAATCATCAGCACCATACTCTAATCCCAATATTTTATTCATATCTTCTCCCTTAGCAGTAAGCATTATAATAGGGATTTCTGATTTTTCTCTTATTCTCTGACAGACTTCTAGACCATCCATTCCAGGAAGCATTAAATCTAATATTATTAAATTAAATTCTCCTTCTTTCCACTTTTTAAGAGCTTCAATACCGTCATAGGCAGCATCAGTTTCGTATCCATCTTGTTCCAAGCTATATTTTAATCCTTTAACTAATAAGGATTCATCATCAACTATGAGTATTCTATTACTCATGTAATCACCTCATAATAATTATTATAGTCACTAATCTTTTTTATATAATATTCTTTTATTTCCATCACGAACAGTAATTTTTTTACTATCAAAATGCTCTAATAAATATATAGCATATTTTCTATTAGTTTTTAAATAATCCCTAAATTGCCCCACTGTAATAAATCCATCGTTATTAATAACGTACTTTAACTCTTTTATTGCAGATTTATAAAAATCTTTGTGCATAATCATATCTTCTTTAATTGAAACTAGAGTACCTTCTAGAATCATTGCTAATAAAACCTCTTCTACATCATCTTTATTATATCTCACCTCTGCTAAAATCTCATCTCTATTTTTAGGACAATATCCAAAGGATTTATATATTTGTTCCAAATTTTCTTTTATCTCTAAATAAATACCTTTGTATTTAACTTTAAAACCTTTCAGACAAATATATTCCCTCTTCTGCTCTATTTTGTTCTGCTTATTCATCTTCTCAAAAAACTTATCACTGATATTTATTGTCGCATTAGATAAAAATCTACTTCTTAACTCTTCCTTAGAAATACCTTGTCTTAGTGGATATTTTTCATGATACTTCTTAATATAGTCTATTATTTTTTTTGAAACTTCCATAAAATATTCCATATGTATTACATATGTATTTTTAATATCATCAAATATAATTATAACATTTTTTTCTATTAAGATTTTCAATATATCAATTAATTCTTCTTCTATTAATAGGGTTTGTGAAGATATATATGATAATAATGGAAATTTGTCACTATTTCTTTTTATTACAGACTCAATTATATCCTCATTATCTCCCTTTTCCTTTATGCCAAATTCTTTCAATATTTCTTTATTAAATCTTTTCCTTTTTGGTGGATTACTATCCAATATTTCTCCCCCACCTATGGTTACCATTGGAGAATAAAATCTTATTATAAACCTGTCTCCTTGACTAGCTACAGTTTTATCTTCTAGTCTAAGTTGAGCATAACAACTTTCACCTGGCAATAACATATCTCTATCCAATAATATTACCCTACACAATATTTCTTTAGTACCTAAATACAATCTTACTCTATTACGATTTTCTATTATTCTAGGAGAATCTTTTAATAATTCTAATTTAACATCTAACATCATAGTCGGAAGCATTGAATCCACAGGTCCCATTACATCTCCTCTATCTATATGGGATTTTTTTATACCTGTTATATTTATGGCAACCCTTTGTCCAGGATACGTGATTTTCATATCCTCTCCATGTACCTGTATAGACCTTACTCTACAAATCTTTTCTTTAGGAAAAATTTCCATTTCGTCTCCCACATTTATCTTTCCAGATAACTGTGTCCCTGTTATTATGGTTCCAAATCCTTTTAAGGTAAATGCCCTATCAATTGGTACCCTAGCAATCCCTTTAGCACTAATATCCTTTAAGGAATTTGCCATCTTATCTATTTCTTCTATTATTTTTTTTATTCCTATTTTACTAATAGAAGATACCTCTACTATTGGACTCCCTTCCAAAAAAGTTCCCTTTATATATTCCTCTGTATCTTCTCTAACCAATTTAATCCACTCTTTATCCACCATATCTACTTTTGTCAATGCTATAATACCATTTTTCACCTTCAATATATTCAATATATCTAAATGCTCTTTAGTTTGAGGCATAACTCCTTCATCTGCAGCTATGACTAATACGACCATGTCCATACCTACTACTCCAGCAAGCATATTTTTAATAAATTTTTCATGACCTGGAACATCTATTATTCCTGCTCTTTTTCCACTGGGCAAATCAAAATATGTAAATCCCAATTCGATTGATATACCTCTATTCTTTTCTTCCTTCAATCTATCAGTTTCTCTCCCAGTTAATGCCTTTATTAATGTACTCTTACCATGGTCTATATGGCCAGCTGTTCCTATTATAACATTTTTCATCCTAAAACCCCTTTATATGATGATTACTCAATACCCTTTCAAGTTCATATACTATTATATCAAATTCATCTTCTTTTACAGTTCGTAAATCTATATAAATTTTATCTTTAAATACTCTAACTACCACTGGAATACTTTCTTTCCTTAATCTCCTCTCTATTTCAGATGCTGTTAAATCATTTGAAACTAATTCTATAAGTTTTGTTGGTATTTTTTCCAAAGGCAATGCTCCACCACCAACTTGTGAAAAACCATCTACTATTTTCACATTAATCTTTCCTGTAAGTTTATCAATTATCTTATTAGATAATATATTTGCCTTTAAAGAGACCTCTTCTATAGACATGGTCAACATCTTTAAAGTAGGTATTTTCTTTATCGCTTTCTCTTCATCTAAGTATAGTCTCAATATTAATTCCAACGTGGCTATTGTGAACTTATCTACCCTTAAAGCTCTAGTTAGAGGATTTTTTTTCATTTTATCTATATATTTTTTTTTGCCTACTATTATACCAGCCTGAGGCCCTCCTAATAACTTGTCTCCACTAAACGTAACTATATCTATCCCTGATTCTATAGACTCTTTTACAGTGGGCTCATGCTCTATGCCATATTTCTCCAAATCTACCAATACTCCACTGCCTATATCCTCTATTACAGGTATTTCAAATTTCTCTCCTATTTTAACTAACTCTTCAATACTTACTGATTTAGTGAAACCTAAAATTCTATAATTGCTTGTGTGGACCTTAAGTAATGCACCTGTTTCTTCTCCTATACCATTTGTATAATCTTTCAAATGGGTTTTGTTTGTGGTTCCCACATCTATTAATTTAGCTCCACTCTGTTCCATAACATCAGGAACTCTAAATGAACCTCCTATTTCAACTAATTCACCTCTAGAGACGATAACTTCCTTGTCCTTTGCCATAGTATTAAGTACAAGCATAACTGCAGCAGCATTATTATTTACTACTAATGCTGCCTCAGCACCTGTAATTCTAGTTATAATACCTTCAATATGATCATATCTTAAACCTCTACTACCTTCTAATAAATTGTATTCTAAGTTAGAATAATTTGTAACCACATCTACTACATATTCCATTATTTCTTTATCTATAAGAGATCTCCCTAAATTAGTATGAATTATAGTCCCCGTAGCATTTATAACCCTTTTAAATTTAATCTCCATTTTATTTTGGGCTTTATTAGATATTATATCTTCTATATTGTTAACCATGTTTTTTAATTGTTGTAATTCTATATTATTAGATAAAATATCTTTTCTTAAACCTTCTATTGTTTCTCTAATTGTGTTCACTACCACATTTCTAGGTATATCTTTCAATAGATCTATTATTTTATTGGAATTCAATAGATTATCTACCTTTGGAAGTATTTTAAACATGTCTTGTCTATTAGACACAAAAATCATTTCCTTTCATCATAAAATTTCAAAATTATACAACTAAAATGGGATAATCTCCTTTTTCTAAAACCCTTCCTATAGTCCAATATTTTATTTCATGCTTTTTAAAATTTTGTTTCAGATCTTCTAAATTTGATTCATTTACTGATAAGAGTAATCCTCCAGATGTCTGGGGATCAAACATAATATCTCTATATGTCTCTGATATATCATCTGAAAACATAACATTATCTCCAATATATTTCTTATTAGAATAGGCACCCCCAGGGACAAGACCCATATTGGCCAATGAAATAGCCTCTTCTATTATAGGTATTTCTTTGTGGTCAAATTCTAATGTTACAGAACTTCCCTGGGCCATTTCAAGGCCATGACCCAAAAGACCAAAACCTGTTACATCTGTACAGCTATTAACTTCTACTCCCTTTGTAGCTTCCATAGCATATTTATTTAACAAAATCATTGTCTCTATTGCATTTTTATAAGTATCATTACTTACCATATCTGCCTTTATACCTGTATTTATTATACCTAATCCTAAAGGTTTAGTAAGTATTAAATAATCCCCTTTCTTAGCACTGCTATTTTTAAGTATATCATTGGGATTAGCAAAACCTGTAACAGTAAGTCCATATTTAGGTTCATCATCTTCTACTGTATGTCCCCCAACAATAATTGCCCCTGCTTCTGTCACCTTGTCATGACCACCCTTTAGTATCTTGGTCATAACATCAGTTGATAGACAGTTTGGAAAACATATAATATTCATTGCCAATTTGGGCTGACCTCCCATTGCATATATATCACTTAATGCATTTGCTGCTGCTATCTGGCCAAATATATAAGGGTCATCTACTACTGGAGTAAAAAAATCTATAGTCTGTATAATAGCAGTATCATCATTTAATTTATATACTGCTCCATCATCTGAAGTACTTACACCTACCATCAATCTATCATCTTTTATTTCTGGTAATTGACACAGTACCTGTGCCAAGGTCTCAGGACCTATTTTAGCTGCTCATCCAGAACTCTTGGTTAACTGAGTCAATCTTATTTGCTCCACTGTCAAGTTTATCACTCCTTAATTTACTGTAATCATATCCTTAATACCTTCGTATATTTTCTGACCTATTCCATTAACATTTTGAATATCTTCAATATTTTTAAATCCATTTTCATTCCTATATTCAACTATTCTTTTAGCTTTTACTTCTCCTATGCCTGGCAATTCCATAAGTTCAGTAATTGATGCAATATTTATATTTATTTTTCTAACATTGGTCTCAATAGAATCATTCCATCCATCTGTAGTTAATTCCGTATCCTGTGATATTTTATTTCTATCATCTATACTGGGTATATTAATTTTTTCTTCATCATTAATCTTTTTTGCCCTGTTTATTCTTTTTATATCTGCCTTTTCTGTCAATCCTCCCGCTGCATTTATTGCGTCTATTAATCTAGAATCTATGTCTAATACAATAACTCCTGGATTATGGACCTCTCCACTTATATCAACCATTATTTTGCTTTCTTCAGTAGTATTATTTTCTATTTCATTATTATATTCTAATTCTGGTTTTTCAAATGTATCTTTTCCATAGGAAGAATCATTTGAAATTTTTATCTTATCATCTATTACTATATTATATCCTATCAAACCCACTATAACTATTATAAGGAAAAATATAACTATATGTTCTCTTTTATTAAACATATCCAATAGATATTCACTTCCCTTTTCATAAAACCTTAAATTATATTTTCTACATTATAGTTAAAAACCCTTCTTTTTTGAAATGAGTAATTAATTTGGGAATGCATTGTATAATTTTACCAACAAGAAATTATCATTTAGTAAAATTATTTCTTAAAATTTTATTTTTTTTTGATATACTATATAGGTAAAGTTTTTATTCTTAAACAACTAAGCTAATTCAGAGGTGAGTATATGAAAAAAATTGTATCAATTGTCTTTGTCCTTATTATAATAACTAATATTCCTTTATATGCCCATAGCAATTCTAATCTCAATATTTTGGGAAAATCAGCAATATTAATAGATGCTGAAACAGGAAATGTATTGTATCAAAAAGATATGCATAAAAAAATGTATCCTGCCAGTACTACTAAAATAATGACAGCAATATTGGCTCTAGAAAACAGTGAACTTACTGATATGGTAACAGTAGATAAAAAAAGCCCATATGAAGTAGATGGAAGCCATATAGCATTGGAGCCAGGCGAAGTCTTATCTATGAATGATATGCTTCATGCACTTTTGATAGAATCAGCTAACGATGCAGCATTGGTTATAGCTCGCCATATATCTGGATCTGTAGAAGAATTTGCAAAACTTATGAATAAGAAGGCAATAGAAATAGGTGCCAAGAATACTAATTTTGTAAATCCCAATGGACTTCCCGACCAAAATCATACTACAACGGCTTATGATTTGGCAATGATGGCTAGATATGCTATGCAAAATAAAACATTTAAAAAAATTGTGAGCAATTATAAATATACAATCCCAGCTACCGAAATTAAAGGAGAACCTAGAAATTTGTTTTCAGCTAATAGATTATTATATGGTACAGGGGCTAGCAATAAAATAAATGTAGATGGGAAAGTTGTTGATATAAAATACCCAGATGCCGATGGTATTAAGACAGGGTATACAGACGTTGCTCGGAATTGTTTAGTTTCTACAGCTATTAGAGGCGATACCCGTCTTATAGCTGTTGTATTAGGAGCAGAAGGAAAAAATGTATACGTAGATACTCATAAATTATTAAACTATGGTTTTGATAATTTTGTTAGTCAAAGAATATCCTTTAAAAATGAATTTATTAAAAATATAGATGTTAAATATGGTGATAAATCTTTTGTAACTGCCGTTACTGGTCAAGATGTATTTGCTCTTATACCTAAAGATAAACAAGATAATATAAAAAAGGAAATTATTATGGGAAATAAAATAGATGCCCCTGTTACAGAAAACCAAGTTCTCGGTATGATTGAATATAAATTAGATAATCAAGTTATAGGTACTTGTAATATCATTGCAACATCTAATATAAATAGGAAGGGTATTTATAATGTAGTTAGTACAGATAGGCAATTTACTTTATTTAAAAAATGGTGGTTTTGGGCTATAATTTTATTTATCTTGTGGAGAAGCTACATAGGCTATAAAAGATATAAAAGAAAGAAAAGAAAAAGGCAAGAATCATCACCTTTTGTATATAGAAGATAAAAAAGCCAAATATACTTGGCTTTTTTTTAGACTTTTAATCACAGGCATTATTTATCTGTTCTTATTTCATCTAGATAATTATATATGGTATATCTAGAAACACATAGTACATCTGCTACATAATCTACAGAACCCTTTATTAAAAATGTACCCTTGCTTTCTAATTCCTTTACTATATCAACCTTCTCATCTTTATTTAAATATGCTACTGGCTTCCCAACTTGCTCCAATACCTTATTTACAACACTACATAAAATATCATTTATATTAGTTCCATATGTTTCTTCTTCTATCTTAGATTTTTTTTCATCTAATGTCTCTGTTATTTCTTGAATAACTGTCCTAGTCACTATAAATTTAGAAATATCAACATTTATACATAAACAACCAATAACCTGATTATTATCATCTTTTATAAAAGCAGTTGAGGACTTTAACGTCCTTCCATCTACAGTAATATTTTTATATCGGATTAAGCTTTTATCAAATTCTTTGTTCCTTATAGCTTTAAGGCCCCTTTCAGTCATGGGACTCCCTACTTTTCTACCAGTTACATGACCATTTGCTATAGCTATTATAGACTGCTGAGGATTAGATATATCATGAAGCACTACTTCACAATCATTACCAAAGGTTTTAGCTACGACTTCAACCAATGGAATAAAGCTCTTTAATAATGGATGTATTTTCTTTGACATTTATTTCACTCCATTGCATATTTTATTTTTTATTTTACCATATTATTGTAACTTTTTAAACAAAATATCCCGAGAATTCTCGAGACATTTTGTTTAGTTATTCATGTTCTATTTTTTTAGCATCTTTCCATACCCTATCTAAATTATAAAATTCTCTATCTTCTTTATGGAATACATGAACAATTACATCACCAAAATCCATCAGTATCCATCTGCCTGTTCTATATCCTTCTTTATTCCTTAGACTATATCCTGATTCATGCATTTTCTCTTCAATATTATCAGCAATTGCCATTACTTGTCTTTCAGAATTTCCAGTACAAATAACAAAATAATCCCCTATAGTTGTAACATCAGAAATATCTAATATAGTTATGTTTAATGCCTTCTTATCTTCTGCTGCTTCAACTGCAATGGAAATCATATTATCTAATTTAATCAATAATTCAAACCTCCTAATATTAATATATTAAACTATTTCGTGCCTCAACTGTATCTGTATGAAGAATCCAGCCATTGTTTATGACATGTTTTATAGTATTATCTAACGCCTTAATCAATGACCTATCCAAGTCTTCAAAAGCCAATTTTCTAACTGTATCTAATCCAGGAAAATCCCTTCCTTCCTCAATATAATCTGCAATATATATTATCTTCTCTAAAGCACTCATACCTTTTCTGCCTGTAGTATGGTATTTTATAGCATTTAGTATTTCTTTGTCTTTAATATTATATATTTCAGATGCTAATTTTGCACCCAATATTCCATGGGCCAATTGTAAATTGTCTTTATACTCATTCTTCAAAATTATATCAAATTTATTTAACATGTTCAATAAAACTGTTTTATCTTTAAACTTTCCACAGTCATGTAATAGTCCTGCTATAACTGCTTTACTCGAGTCTACTCCATATACTTTCGAGAGTCTTTCAGCCATATTTTTCACTCTTATAGAGTGTTCATATCTAGCCATTCCTATATCTTCAATTAATTTATCTATGAGTTCATTACTAATACACAAAATAATCTCTCCTTAAAGCTAATCTTTGTAAAGGTTATTTTTTTCAATATAATATTTAACTGAGTCAGGAAGTAAATATTTAACTGTATCCCTCTCTTTTATTCTATTCCTTATATCTGTAGATGATATTTCCAGAGCAGCTACAGATACAAAATAAATCCTTTTTCTATATTTATCTTCTAGACTTTTAATCTTTTCTTCCATTAAAGATTTGTTAAATCCAGGCCTAGTAGCTGCTACAAAATTACATGCATTTAAAAGCTCGTCTACATCTTTCCATGTAGATATCTCCAAAATAGCATCTGCACCAGTTATAAAATAAAAATCTACATCTGGAAATTTATCTTTAAAGGCATTTATTGTATCTATCGTATAACTTACACCTTTTCTTTCAATTTCTATGGAAGATACTTCAAAATGGGGGTTAGTTATTGTAGCTAGTAAAGTCATAAGATATCTATGTTTAGTTTCTGTAAGATTAATAGAATCCTTATGAGGTGGAATACCTGTTGGAACAAATATTACCTTTTCTAGATTCATTTTATCTCTTATTTCTTCTGCCAATACTAAATGTCCCAAATGAATAGGGTCAAATGTTCCTCCCATTATTCCATATCTCTTTTTATTAGACTCCATTATTATACCTCCGGTAAAATATATGTAATTTTAGGAACTATTAAAAAACAAACCCTCTTTTTTATGTATTAGAGGGTTTTAATTAACCTTGATATTGGTTATCTACAAATTCTTTAACATCTTTTATAGACTGTACATTATAAAGGGTCAGATCATCAATTTTTTCTGTTTCAAAATTCTTAAAATATACCTTCAATCTTTGATTCTCATCTTCTTCATATTTTATGCATTTAAATCCCTTGTCATATAAATTTTTCACCATATCTAGCGGTCTTTGATTCTCCATATTTAAACAACCATCCTTTCAAGGTTAGTTTTTTCAATGGAGATTCTTTTTATACAAAATTTTTTATCTGGGTAATTCTATCCTTTTATTATTTTCAGATTCTCTATAAATTACAAATTTATTTCCTATACTCTGAACAAATTCAGCATTAGTCGCTTTTGCTAATTCTTTTGCGCACTCATCGGCACTCAAGAAACTATTATTTAGTACATTTATCTTTATCAATTCCCTAGCTTCCAATGCCTCATCTATCTGTTTTACAAAACTTTCAGTAATGCCATTCTTTCCAATTTGAAATATAGGATCCATTCCATTGGCTATACCCTTTAAAAAACTCCTTTGTTTTCCTGTTATCAAAAATTTCCCTCCTAATATTTATCTATCATAATTCTACTTCTTTTCTTAATGTTTTCCTTCTAATTTCATAACTCTTACTGCCTTTTTTCCATCCACTTCTAATCTTCTCTCCAGGCTTATAATTGGAATTAACAACTATTTCATCTTTAGCCAAACAATAATATGTTGGTTGATTTTCTTTGCAATTACCACAATTTAAGCAATTCATGTTACTCTTAACCTCCACAATTAATTGAATAATTTTAACAATATTATATGTCTATTCAAAAAACTCAAACTCGTATCCACATATATTGACTATATCTTCATCATTCACTCCCAATTTCTTTAATTGGTCTATTATACCCTTCTCCCTAAGTTTTCTTTGGAAATACCTTGTGGAATCAAAATCATCAAAATTAGTAGAATTTAATACCTTTTCAACATAATTGCCTTCTACTATAAATTTGCCATCTTCCTTTCTAACTATAACCTCATCTTCTTTACCCTTATACTGATAAGATGTCACTTCTTCTACTGCAAATAAAGGCTCTGGATCTCCCACTTCATCTAATTTATTTAACACCCTGTATAATAGTTCTTTTATACCCTTTCTTGTAGCTGCTGATATAGAAAAAAGTTCATATTTACAATTCGTTTTTTCTAATTTATTCTTAAATTCATTAAGATTTTTTTCTGAATCAGTTAGATCCATTTTATTTGCTACTACAATTTGAGGTCTTGAAGCCAGTTTAGGATTATATCTTTGTAATTCTTCATTTATTTTATTAAAATCTTCAAAGGGATCTCTTCCCTCTTGCCCTGAAATATCTACCATATGGATTAATATCCTAGTTCTTTCTACATGTCTTAAAAATTCATGACCTAATCCAATACCTTCATGGGCTCCTTCTATAAGTCCTGGTATGTCGGCTATAACAAAACTCTTTCCTTCACCTAATCTAACTACTCCTAAATTAGGCTTTAATGTTGTAAAATGATAGTTGGCAATCTTAGGCTTTGCCTGTGATACCACTGATAAAAAAGTAGACTTACCTACATTTGGAAATCCTACCAATCCTACATCCGCCAATACTTTAAGTTCTAAAATTATTTCTCTCTCTTCTCCTTTACTTCCTCCCTCTGCAAATCTTGGCGCCTGTCTTGTTGCAGTGGCAAATTTAGCATTTCCCCTGCCACCTTTTCCTCCTTTAGCTACAATAAACTCCTGCCCATTCTCTATCAAATCCGATATGATTTTACCAGTAGCTACATCCTTAACTATTGTTCCAGGTGGCACTTTTATATATAAGTTCTCACCTTTTTTTCCAAACTGTCTCTTAGATTTACCATCTTCACCATTCTGAGCGTTATAATGCTTTTTATATTTAAAATCCATTAATGTTCTAAGACCTTCATCTACCTTTAAAACTACATTGCCTCCAGAACCACCATCCCCACCGGCTGGACCTCCTGACGGCTCATACTTCTCTCTTCGCCATGCTACTGCTCCATGACCACCATTCCCAGCTTTCACAAAAATCTTGGCTTTATCAACAAACATTGTTATCATCCTCATATAATAATTTAATTATATCAACTTGACCCTTAGTGTCAATTCTTATTTTCTAAGTCAAAAGATATTTTATATTCCTCTATATTATTTTCATCATTAATAATAAAATCTATTTTTTCTTCATTTTCAATTACATCTATTTTTATTTTAGTAAGTATATCAATATTGTCAAGGGTTTTAAATGCTTTATCTAAAAATTTTTCTAGAGATTTTATTATCTCTACTTCATTATTTATAACCCTTATTTCTTTTTTTATGTTCTTTATGACATTGAATTCTAATAATATATTTTCAAAGAAAAATTCTCTGATTTTTTTATCTAAAAAAATAGATACTTCAGGAAGGGAAAGCTTATAAATATTTTTTGTTCTAATATTAATCTCTGAAATGTTTTTTATATAATCAACAGCCCTGTCATAATTATTAGTTTGTAAATATCCCAATAAAATCTGAAAATTATTCATATAATCATGTCTATACTCCCTACACAAACCAACCATTTTTATTAAATATGACTTTTTTATTAAATTTTCTTCTTTTTTATTATCCTTAAGATAATCCACTAATCTTTCCCCCCATTGTTTTCTCTATATTAAGTATATTCTAACATATGATTCATATAAAATAAATAAAAAAACCTACCTCAAAGGTAGGTTAACAAAATTCTATTCTACGCTAGCTAGCATTTCTTTAGTGTAAACACTTACTTGTTTTTTGGCTTTACCTTTTCTTTCAAATTTAACTACACCATCAACCACAGCAAACAAAGTATCATCTCCACCTTTTTTTACATTAAGTCCTGGATGGATTTTAGTGCCTCTTTGTCTAACTAAAATATTTCCTGATAATACAAATTGACCATCTGCTCTTTTAACACCTAATCTCTTAGATTCACTATCACGACCATTTTTTGTACTACCTACTCCTTTTTTATGAGCAAATAATTGAAGATTCATTCTCAACATCCCTTACACCTCCTCATATAGGATAGTTATATAATCAGGATATGATTCCCTAATACTTTCTATACCTATTAATATGGTATCTAATACTATACTGACATCTCTTCTAGTATCTTCATCTATCTCTCTAGGTATAACAACTTCTAAATACCCATCTTCCATAGAAAAATAAAAATCTAAATTGCATATCTTTTTTAAAGAAAAAATTCCTGTCTGTGCTAAAACAGAAATGGCTGCACATACAATATCTTTACCATAGTCATCATAACCAGCATGGCCTTTGACTTCATATCCTTGCACAATTCCATCTCTATTTTTGTATATTTTTACATTAGTCATAAATAACACTATCCATTAATTTTTTCTATCTGTATCTTAGTATATGGCTGACGATGCCCTTGTTTTCTTCTGTAATCTTTTTTTGCTTTATACTTAAATACAATAACCTTCTTAGACTTTCCATGATCTAAAACTTTAGCCTCAACTTTAGCTCCTTCAACATATGGTCTTCCAACATTAACACCATTATCTCCTGAAACCAAAAGTACTTTATCAAAGCTATGAGTTTCACCTTCATTAGTATCAAGTTTTTCTACAAATAATACATCGCCTTCTTGAACTCTATACTGTTTTCCACCAGTCTCTAATACTGCATACATTTAAATACACCTCCTCTATCCAGTCTCGCCAACATAAGGTACTTAGTTTTAAAACCCATGCTGTGCGGCTACTTACAGAACAACATTCTATCAAATAGAGACTTATTTGTCAACTATGAGTTTTTATCTTATATTCATTGTCTATTATTTCTGAAGAACTATAAAGTTTTATATTCATATCATGAATTTTCTCTAATTCAAGAAATAGCTTGTTATCTTTTAATCTATCATACATATAAGGACTAACTGCTATTTTTATATTTCTTGTATTAGTATGAAATTTCATTACTCTTATATCTTTTTCTATATAATCTATCAAAGTAGTACCTTTAAAAACTTTTCCAGTTCCTTTACAATAGCTGCAATGATCCATCAATTTATTTGATGTTTTACCAGTATCTTTTTTCCTAGTAATTTCAATTAATCCTAGCTTAGTTATCCCTAACACTTTTGATGCCAACTTATCCCTTTTTAATTCTTTATTAAAAATATTAATTAGATATTTTTTATCTTCTTTCTTTTTCATATCAATAAAATCAATAATTATTATTCCTCCAATATTTCTAAGCTTCAATTGTCTAGCCGATTCTATTGCTGCTAATATATTAGTTTCAAGTATAGTTTTTTCCTCTCTTACACTGCCAACAAATTTACCTGTATTTACATCTATCACGGTCAATGCTTCTGTCTCATCTATAAGTAAATACCCTCCATTGCTCAATGTAACTCTTTTTTCAAACAATTCTTTTACTTTGACTTCAAGTCCATATTCATCAAATATATTATATGGTTCATCGTATAGTACTATTTTCTTTTCAAAATCAGGTACTGTATGAGAAATAAACTGCTTCAAGTCAATATAAAAGTCCTTTTTGTTTATTACCAATTTCTTCACATCATTAGTCAAATACTCTCTAGATATCCTATGAATTAAATCAAGATCTTCATATAATAATTTTGGAGGAAAACCTAAGTTTCCTTCTAAAGATATTTTTTGTTGTATCTTAGAAAGAAAATTAATATCCTTTTTTAAATCTTTTTTTGTTTTTCCTTCGGCCTCAGTTCTTAAAATCATACCCATTCCCTCTAATTTTATTTCCCGGGCTATATCTTTTAATCTTTTTCTTTCTCTTTCATCCTTTATTTTTCTTGATATAGATATGGTATTACTTTTAGGCATTAGTACAATATATTTGCCTGGAATAGATATGTCTGTTGTTACTTTTGCTCCTTTACCGCCTATAGGTTCTTTTATAATTTGTACTATTATATCTTGTCCCTGCTTTATCATATCTTTTATTGATTTATCTCTCATATTTATTTCATTTTCTTTATTGCCCACTATATATCTCTTATTCAAATAGGCATTTTTTTTAAGGCCAATATCTATAAATGCAGCACCCATTCCAGGCAATACATTTACTACCCTTCCCTTATAAATATTTCCTAAGACACTACCTTTTTGTTTGTCTTCTACAAAAAAGTCTGCAAATTTTCCATCTTCTAATATTGCAACTCTTTGTAATGTATATCCACAGTCTATAATTATATCCTTCAATTTTATCACCACTTAATTAGATTTGTATATTGAGAGACTGTAATATTAATTATATATACTAAACCTTTAATAGCTGGTCCAAATTATATGGGAGCGACTATATTCCCATCTCTTTGAACATATAATTCCATCCTTTTTACTTTCACATTCTCTTTTTTTATTTCTCTATTTATAATTCCTTCAAACACAGGAATCAACGCCTCTGGTTTTAAATTTCCTCTGCTTCCTGTTTTTAATAGTAATTTCAATGCAATCTTATTTTCTTCACACAATAGTAATTCAATTTCTTTTATATATTCTCTTATATTACTACTTTTCTTTACTATTTTATTTCTTTTCTTTTTTTCTTTTGTAATTATAATCTCATCTCTACTTAATATATCAGATACCAATGATTTTATATCTTCAGGTTCTATCTCATTTTCAAACTCTATCTCCATTATATAAGAAGACCATTCAATCATAGACACCAAAGACTTTTTATCTGTAACATATCTTGCTTTTATCATAGATATACCATATGGTAATACCATATTCATATCCTTTATAAAATCTTTAACTTCAATTTTTTCAGTCAATTCTACATCCATATATTCTCCATCGCTATCCATCCCCAAAGGCGAAGCTATTGCTAAAGAAAGTTTAGGATGTGGATTGAATCCTTTAGTATATTCTACTGGTATATTCGCCCTTCTAAAGGCCCTTTGAATTAGTCTCATCAAATCTAAATGGGATATATATTTAGCTTCTTTTCTTTTTGCAAATTTTATTCTAAGTTTATACATTAACATTTACCCCCTGGCACAATATTGCTAACACCACAACCAGTACATCCATTACGGCAATCTTTAGTGGTCTGACCTTTCTCAGCATTTTTATTTTCTTTTATAAGATATTTTTTAGTTACCCCTGCATCAATAAAATCCCACGGTAACTTTTCCTCATAATCTCTAATTCTATTTGCATAAAAATGAGGATTTACATCATTTTCTTCAAAACTCTTTAACCATGACTCATATTTAAATAAATCTGACCATCCGTCAAATTTACAACCTTTTTTCCATGCAGATATTATAGCTTTACAAAGTCTCCTATCTCCCCTAGCAAATACTGCCTCTATAAAACTTAATCTAGGATCATGCGTATTAAGGGTCACTTTCCTATCTCTTATTTCTTTCTTTAACATATCTTGTTTCTTATAAAAATCCTCTATGCTATCTTGAGGATGCCATTGAAATGGAGTAAAAGGTTTAGGTACAAAACACGATACACTAGTAGTAACTTTTAAATTTCCCCTTCTTTTCTCTTTAGGCATATTAAAAAATATGTCTTTAACCTTATATGCTAATTCCTTTATACCCATTATATCTTTATCTGTTTCAGTAGGTAGTCCCATCATGAAGTATAACTTTACTGTTGACCATCCTCTTTCAAATGCTTCTGTGACAGAATTTATAATATCATCTTCCACTATACCTTTATTTATTACATCCCTAAGACGCTGTGTTCCCGCTTCTGGAGCAAAGGTAAGCCCAGTCTTTCTAACCTTTTGAATCTCTTCTATAATTTCAAATGAAAAAGAATCAAGCCTTAGTGACGGTAACGAAAGTCCTATCCCCTTTTCTTTGAATCTATCTATAAGCTCTATAGCTAATTGATTTATATGAGAGTAATCACCTGTGCTCAAAGATGATAAGGATATTTCTTCATAGCCAGTTGATTTTACTAGACTATCAGCATATTTTAAAAGCGTATCTATACTTCTTTCTCTTACAGGTCTGTAAAGCATCCCTGCCTGACAAAATCTGCATCCCCTTGTACAACCTCTAAATATCTCTAACATTATCCTATCATGAACTATAGATATATTTGGTACTATAATCTTATCAGGAAAATAAGCTGCGTCTAAATCCTTAACAATTCTTTTTTTTATAATCCTAGGATATTTTTCTTTTTTAGGGTGCATACCTTCTATAGTACCATCATCATTATATGTTACTTCATAAAACGAAGGAATATAAACACCCCTTATATCAACTATCTCTTCTAAGAACTTTTCTCTTTCTAATCCTTTATCCTTCCACATTTTGTATTTATCCAATATTTCTAAAGTTACATCCTCGCCATCTCCTATTACAAATATATCTACTACATCCGCCAATGGTTCAGGATTATACGCACATGGTCCACCTGCAATTACAAAGGGATCATCTAAGGTTCTATCTTTAGATAATATGGGTATGTCACCTAAATCTAACATATTAATTATATTTGTATAACTCATTTCATATTGCAATGTGAATCCTATAAAGTCAAAATTGTTTATTGCCGTTCTAGATTCCAAAGAGTAAAGGAATATGTCATTATCTCTCATCTGTTTTTCCATATCTATCCATGGAGCGAATACTCTCTCACAATATATATGGTCCTTTTGATTCAATAAATTATATATGATATGCAAACCTAGATGAGACATTCCTACATCATATATATCTGGAAATGCAAATGCAAATCTTATAGTCTCATCAGTTATATCTTTGTGTATAGAATTTATCTCTCTACCCACATATCTTCCTGGTTTTTCGACTTTCTTCAGTATTTTATCTAATAATCTCTCGTTTATCATTATAATCATCCTCTATTTCAAATATTATATTTTAAGACCCTAAAAGATATTTTACCACTAATTATATACTTTACTCAATATTTGATATCAATTCAATACTTTTTTAGGATCTATTAGTTCTCCATTCTCTAATATTCTAAAATGAAATTTTCCTATCTGTTTACCAGTTTCTTTTAATTCCCCTATCTTTTGACCCTTAACTACATTTTCTCCCTTTTCCACATATATGTTTTCAAACCCATAATAAATAGCTTCGCATTCATTATGTTTTATTTTTACATACTTACCATGCAAATTATCGTTGCCAAAATTTAAAACTATACCACTATTAATAGATAAAACATCCTTTGATCTTGGCATTATATCTAATCCTTTATTAAATACTACAATACTTTCTCCCTTTTTAATCTTTCCATAATCTTTATATAAATCTCCACTTACTGGCCATATATATTCATCATCTTTAATCATTTTTATTTCTTTCTCATTAAATACAGAAACTATTTTATTAGGTACCTCCTTTATATTTCCTATTTTTCTTATATCCCAATTATAACTAACTGTTTCTTTAATCATATTAAATGCATCTCTAGTAATATTTATGTTTAATCTTTTAATCGTAATTATTACAGCGACTATTAATATACTTATAAATAATTTCTTTAGTTGACCTCTATAAAAAGTTTTATCCTTCTTTCTTTGAAAAAAATCTGTGCTTGACCTTTTTCTTCCTTCATTAAAAAATCCATAACCCACTACACTCACCTACCCAAATTATATTTGTTATAATATATATCTATTTTGGGTATTATTTATTTATTACTTTTCATCTAAATAGCATATAAATTAAAAAATAGCACTTAAGTGCTATTTTTTAAAAACATTTCGCCATTGCATATCCCCTCGTTCAAGACCTTTAATTAAAATTTCAGCAGTAGCTACATTAGTAGCTAATGGTATTCCATGTACATCACACAATCTTAACAATGCCAAAATATCTGGTTCATGGGGCTGAGCTGTTAACGGATCCCTCATAAAAATAACTAAATCCATCTCATCTGAGGCAATCTTAGAGCCAATTTGCTGATCGCCTCCCAATGGTCCTGATAAAAACCTGTGAATTTCAAGTCCTGTGGCTTCTTGTATTTTTTTACCCGTAGTTCCCGTAGCAAAAATAGTATGTTTGGCAAATATATGTTTATATGCCAGTGAAAAGTTTACCATATCTTTTTTCTTTCTATCATGGGCGATTAATGCTATATTCATTTTATTCCTCCTAGATCTACTCGACAGTCTTATCTTTCATCTTTAAAATTGGTATATTAGCTATTAATGCAGGTATTGGTGTGTTATCAGTATTGCTTTTAGTTCTAGTTATTTTTATATCTAAGCCGTCCTTATCTATTTCCATATAATCTGATATAACCTTTATTATATCTCCCTTTATCATTTCTAAAAACTTTGGAGAAACATTGGTTCTATCATGTATCAAAACAAGTTTCAACCTCTCTTTTGCCACATTTTTACTTTTATTATCTTTTTTACTAAAAAGTTTGAATAAGTCCAATATAATTCCTCCTCATATTATTTTCCAAATAATATCTTTCTAATCTTAGTAAATACTCCCTCATCTACTTCTAAACTTAATAAAGGAACTTCTTCACCTGTTATCCTTCTAGTAATATTCATATATGCCATACCAGCCATAGCATCTTTATTTGTTACTACTGGTTCCCCTTTATTTGTAGAAACTACTATTGACTCATCATCTGGTATAACCCCTAATAAATCTATAGCAAGTATATCTATCATATCATCAATATTCATCATATCTCCTCTTTTTACCATATCATGTCTTATTCTATTTATTATAAGTCTTGGATTATGTAGCCCTTTAGCTTCTAAAAGACCTATTATCCTATCTGCATCTCTAACAGCCGAAACCTCTGGTGTAGTAACTACTATAGCATTATCTGCCCCAGCTATAGCATTCTGAAACCCTTGCTCAATTCCTGCAGGACAGTCTATAATAATATAATCAAATAATTCTCTTAAATTAGTAGTAAGTTCTTGCATTTGTTTAGGTGATATTGCAGTCTTGTCCCTGGTTTGAGCTGCTGGTAATAAATATAGACCATCGTACTTTTTGTCTCTTATAAGTCCCTGTTTTAATCTACATACCTTTTCTACAACATCTACAACGTCATATACTATCCTGTTTTCTAGACCTAATACTACATCAAGATTTCTTAATCCTATATCTGCATCAACCACTACTACTTTTTTTCCCAGCATTGCTAACCCTGTTCCTATATTGGCTACAGTGGTTGTTTTACCTACACCACCCTTTCCTGATGTTACAACTATAACCTCGCTCATACTCTCAGCCTCCCAACTTATTAATTGTTTTTTTGTAAATAGGGTTCAATTATAATAGAATCTCCTTTTATCTTTGCTAATTCTGGCCATTTAGGATTTGATATCTCATTATCTGGAGATCTAGCAATTATATCTGCTATTCTTAATTGTTTTGATTTTAATTTAAATGCTGCTATTATAGCCCTTTTATTTCCACTGCTCCCAGCATGTACAATCCCCCTAAGAGAACCCATAATGATTATATTTCCTGTAGCAATAACCTCTCCTCCAGGGTTTACATCACCTAAAACAACAATATTTCCATCATATTTTATACTCTGTCCAGACCTTATTGTTGATCTTACAAATTTAGTCTGTCCCTCTACTATATCTTGAGAACACGGAGGCTTAACAACCTTTGGTTCTATTATATCTACCTTTAATCCATAGTCTTCTTTTAGTATATTTGTCAAAGTATCTCTTTCCTTTGATGTTAGAGTTTTACCTTTAAACCCTATAACTTTACCCCCTCTAAAAAAATCATGTCCTTTTTCTAATTTATATTTTAAATTCATTTTTATATTTTCAAACGTTGCTTCTTTTATATATATATATAGTCCTTCATTAGTTCCTTTAAATATAACAGAATCTTTTTCCATATACATTTATACCTCCATAAAGTAATACTCAACTACGATGGAGTCTTTACTCTATCTAATTGTATTATTTATTTTTTAAAATAATATAGAATTCTACCTCCATATGTATATTATAAAATTTGAACCTACAGAATAATCATTTAAGTACTTATTCTTTATAACTGGACTAAATCCTGCAAAAAGTCAAAAAAAGATTTAAATAGTTTTCTAATACTTTGAGATAGTAATGACCTCGTAAGATTACGAGGCCTAAGGAACCAGTTTATTATTAAAAGTAAATACATCCTCTTCAGTATTAAGTCCCAAATATTCGGCTATGACATCTCTAACCACTGGCCCTGCGTATCCACCATGTCCTCCTTGAAATATAACTGTAGCTATAGCTATTTGAGGATCTTCATATGGTGCAAATGCAACGAACCATGCATAATCATCATATGGTTTTCCAGTAGCAGGATTTATGCCGTCTTTTTCTGCTGTACCTGTTTTAATTCCAACTTGAATAGGGAAATTTCTAAATATGGTCTTTCCTGTACCGTCTGTAGCTGCCATATTCATACCTTTCATTACATAATCAAGATATTTATAATCATCCAAGCCAACTCTATGGGGTTCTTCTGCCTTTCTATGTTCCTTTCTATTCCCCTTAAAATCTTCTAATTTATCCACCACACTTACCCTATATCTATATCCTCCATTAGATAATGTAGCGATAAAATTGGCTATTTGTAAAGGCGTATATGTGTTTTGTCCTTGTCCTATAGAAATATTGAATGTATCTCCCAATTTCCATCCTGCTTGTTGTAAATAAGTAAACTTTATAATATCTGTAATATTGGCTCTATCCCCTTCAAGTTTTTTACGACCATCTATATTCATCTTATACAATCGTCTCATTACTTCCGCTCTAGATAAAGGCTCTTCTAATTCTGTCCATGATGCTATCTCATTTATGACCTTTTTAATCTCTTTATCAGTAAGTGTCACATCTTCTTTTATATATTTTCTTATATTATTATTTAAAAATCTAGTCAAATATCTTTTGATTGAACGAGTCTTATCATAGGGGTCTGGAGTCTTACCTGCTTCATTAGGTATACTAATCTCTATTCCAGTCTTATCATTTAATCCAAACTCTTTAGCCATATATAATATATCTTCTATATCTACCTTTACTCCTATGCTCTTATTTGTTCTCATATTAGTTCCCGCAGCCAAAGTGTAGAAATAATAATTACACGAGTCCTTTATTGCCCTAAACATATCAGTAGGACCATGAGATCCCCTATAAGTATTCCAAATCCAACAACCAAATCTTTGATTACCTAAATCCACATATCCTAGAGAGTTAATCTTTTTATAAGGACTTATTCCTTTCTGAAGTCCTGCTAATGCTGTAATCATTTTAAATGCTGAGCCTGGTTGTATAGCTGTTTGTAATGCAATATTATATAGTGGTCTTGGAGCCAATGGGTCATTGTCCTTCTCAGGCTTTAAACTCTCCCAATCTTCCAAAGAAATACCTGTTGAAAACAAATTAGGATCATATGAAGGGTAATTTGCTAGTGCCAAGATCTCTCCTGTCTTTACATCTATAGCCACCAAGGAACCCGATGTAGCATTGCTATAATGTCTTCCTCCTTTAGCTGTACCATATTTATAATTACCCCATTTACTTTTATATCTTCCCCCTATTTGTATCTGTTCTAAAGCATATTTCAAAGAATCCTCTGCAACCTTTTGAAGTTTAGTATCTATTGTAAGAAATAGATTGTCTCCTGGAATAGCTTTCTTTTCATCCAATACATTTATAGTATTTCCAAATACATCTACTTCAACTTTCTTTGAACCTATCTCTCCTTTGAGATATTCCTCAAATTCTTCCTCTACCCCTGTTTTACCAATTATATCATTGGGAGAATAACCTAATTCTTCAATATATTTCTCTATTTCATTTGGTTGTGATATCTTACCTAAATATCCCAATACATGAGATGCAATTTTCCCCATTGGATAATATCTTACAGGTTCTACAGAGACTTTAACTCCTCTTAATTCATCACTATTTTCCATTATCTTAGCTACAGTTATATCATTAACTCCATATGATATATTTACTGGTTGATACGCCCTATAACCTTGCTTGCCTAACTGTTCTATTACATTTAGGATATGTCTTTTTTCATAAAAACTAAGGGAATCATCTATCCCAAATTTATCACATAAATTGTAAAATGCATCCTCGGCATTTAAATCTTCATCTAATCCATATTTTCCTAACCAACTTTTTTTATTTAATAATGCTACATATTCCCATTTAGCTATAGATATTTTAGGATTTGTTCCATCATTTAATATCATCTTTTGTATAATATATTTAAGGTCACTATCAGTTATAATATCATCTATAATTTTAGTCTTTTTTCCCAAATAGATTACAGCTTCCAATGGATCTAACTCATTATTTATATTTTCTTCTTTATAAAATTGTTTCTGGGATTGTATATCTTTATATTTAAATCTAGTGGTATTATTTTCTTTATCCACGAGTATCTCAACAGGTACATTAATATTTGCTTCATCAAATTTATCCATAATCATTTTACCGGGAATTATATATTCACCTTCAGAATCACTACTTTCATAGATTGTATTAAGAATTTGATTAATATATGAGGTAAGAACTATATTTATGAAATCTTCTTTAGCAGTAGTCTCCATAGTTATATTATCGAATCTTTCCATTAATGATATCTTAATTTCTTTATATTCCTTATCGAAATTGTAATCAAACTTCTCTAATATATATTTCTCACCTAAACCTTTTTGTACTAATTTTTTATATATTAATTCTCTAGTTACATCATGTCCCATAAGACCTCTTATATATTTTTCATCTCTAGAAAGCAAGTGAATAAGTGTGTCCTTTGCTCCTAATTCTCTAGGTATATTATTTTTTTTCTTCCATTTTTCTATATCTTCTGTCTCATCAAATTTTATACTAACCTTATTAGACTGTTTATCAATGTTTATTTTAAATGGTTGATGTATATCTTCATGATGCAATATTGATGATGCCTTCTTTGCTGTTATTGATTCATAATTACCAGATACATAATATGTATCCAATAATTCATTTAATAGATTATTTTCCATAATTATATCTATAATTTCATCTTCAACAGCTATATTTTTTAAATAATCTTCAAAATTTTTATACTCAATATTGTTTAATTTTATAGGCAATTCATCTATATATATTTCCCCTTGTTTTTCCAATATATTTACTAACTTAAGGGCAATCTTATTTCTATCATCACCCTTAATTTCATCCTTCATTATCTGTACTGTAAAACTAGGTTTATTGCCCGCTAACAACCTGCCATATCTATCTCTTATCTCTCCTCTAGGTGCAGTCATCGGTACTTCCTTAACCCTTTTATTATCAGAAATTTCTCTGTACTCAGGTCCCTCTATAGCAGTCAATATTGCTAATCTAATTCCCATTATTGCAAATATTACTGATAGTATTATCAATAAAATATTGTATCTATCCTTTAGTTTTTCTCTTAACTTCATTTTTATCTCCTGCCTCTATAACTTCTAAAACTTAAATTTGATCTGTTTTCAATACTATATATCAATTTAAATATAAATATAGACAGTATGCTATTATATATAGATTCAACTATAATAACCCTTCTGAGCAACAATATAAATTCCATATTAACCCCAAAAATATACATTATAATATAGTATAATAAATGGCTTAATATAGTCCCTATAAATGTAAATACCGCTGCTGTAAATGGACTGTTTCTAAAAAATTTATTATTTATTGAACCATATGAATAAGCTATCAAAAAATAAACTAAACTATGGGTGCCTACTACATCATAAAACAACATATCGTATAAAAATCCTGTAATTATACCTATTATAGCCCCTTGCCTCTTTTCCCTCAATATAGCAAATATGATTACTATTATAAGTGCTGTATTAGGCAAAACAGAATAAACTGCAATATGCTCAAATATTGTAGTTTGAATAACAAAATTCAATAATATAACAATCACTGGCACCATATTGTTCAACTTAAAAACCCCTCTACTTATTTTGGTTAATTATTACAAAAACATCATTGATTTTTTTAAAGTCTATTGCAGGTTCAACTATAATATTTTTTATTAACTCATCATTTTTTTTCTCTATTTTAGATACTACACCTATATACATATCAGGTATAAACACTTCTCCTAATCCTGATGTAACCAGCTTGTCCCCTTTAACTATGTCTGCTTTTTCATCAAATAAAAAACCTTCCATTTGATTGTCCATTTCTCCACTAACAACACCATTGTCTTGAGTCCTAATGACCTTAAAACTAATATTGCTTCTAATATCTATTATAGATAAAACCTTAGACCAATTATCTCCAACCTCTATTACCCTTCCTACCAATCCTTCCTTTACTATATTGCCATCAATTTTAACTCCTTGGACTACTACATCATCTTTTTTAATTCCATCATTAGCACCTTTATCTATGACAAAGTTATTAAACCAATTTCCACTATCTTTCGCTGTAACTTGAGCATCTACAAAGGTATAATTGGAGTTCTTTTTAAGCACAGCTTCATTCTCCAAAAAATCATACTTGCTTACTACATTATCCAATATTCTGTTATTTTCCTTTAAAGATACTATCTCTTTTTTTAATCTCTCATTCTCTTCCTTAAGATTCCCTAAATTCCTTAGAGATTCTATATTGTTAGATATACTTTCACCAAAATTGTATACTACCTTCTGTATAGGAGTTATTATGTTTACAAACTTATTTTCTATAAAAAAAGTCTTTCCTCTATTATGAGATGAAATTCCTATTATTACAAGTAAAATGATGGCAACTCCTGTAACTATCATCTTACTCCCATATTTTTTAAATATTGACATATATTATCACCAGCTTACTATCTTTTTGAACTTGCAGCTACTTTTTTTAGCATATCAATATCTTCAACAGCCTTTCCTGTGCCTAAAACCACACAATCTAAAGGACTTTCAGCTATCAAAACTGGCATACCAGTTTCTTCCGCTACTAATTTATCTAACCCATTAAGAAATGCCCCTCCGCCAGTAAGCATTATCCCTTGTTCCATTACATCTGCTGCCAACTCTGGAGGAGTTTTTTCCAATGTATATTTTATTGCATCTATTATATTTAATACAGGCTCTTTCAATGCTTCATATATTTCTGAAGAACAGACCTCAATAGTTTTAGGTAACCCTGCTACAAGATCTCTACCTCTAATATTCATTTTTTGTTCTTTACCTTTTAAATAAGCAGAACCTATAGTCATCTTTATATCTTCTGCAGTTCTTTCACCTATCATTAAATTATATTGTTTCTTTATAAACTGAATTATAGAGTCATCCATCTCATCGCCACCAACTCTTATAGACCTACTGGTTACGATACCTCCTAAGGATATTATTGCTACCTCCGTAGTTCCTCCTCCTATATCAACTACCATGCTTCCAGTAGGATCTTGTACCGGAAGATTAGCTCCTATAGATGCTGCCATAGGTTCCTCTATAAGATAAGCCTCTCTTGCTCCAGCTTGTTGAGCAGCATTCTCTACTGCCCTCTTTTCAACTTCTGTTACTCCCGATGGAACACATATTACAACTCTAGGTTGAACAAAAGTTTTCCCTTGATAAGCCTTTTTTAAAAAATATTTAATCATATTCTGAGTTATATTAAAATCTGCTATTACACCATCCTTTATAGGTCTTATGGCTATAATATTTCCTGGTGTCCTTCCTATCATCCTTTTTGCCTCTTCTCCCACAGCCATAACCTCATTGGTCTTAGTTTCTATGGCTACAACTGATGGTTCTCTAACTACTATACCTCTTCCCTTTACATAAACTAATGTATTAGCAGTTCCTAAGTCTATTCCCATATCTTTAGAAAATATATTAAACATACCCATATTTATTGCTCCTTCCTGTCCTATCTTATATCAAATTTTTTTCTTTAAGACTAATATATTTATTATTTCCAATAATAATATGATCGAGTACTTTTATTCCCAACAATTCTCCACACTCATACAACCTTTTAGATACAGCTATATCCTCTCTACTAGGTGTAGGGTCTCCACTAGGATGATTATGCGTCAATATTATAGATGCACTACTCCTTTTTATTGCATCTATAAAAACTTCCCTGGGATGAACAATTGAAGAGTTTAAGCTACCTATAGAAATATCATTAATAGCTATAATTTTATTTTTAATATTCAACATTATTATCTTAAAATATTCTTTTTTAAAATTTCTCATTTCTTCCATCAATAAGTTGACTACATCCAATGGTGATGTAATTTGTAAAGAATCTTGTTTATTGTATGCTGCTAATCTCTTTCCCAACTCTATGGCAGAAAGTATCTGAGCAGCCTTACATCTTCCAATCCCTTCTACAGCCATAAGTTCTTCTAAAGAACTTTGCGACAAGAATTCTAAACCAGATTGATCCAATGAAAGCACCCTATTAGACAATTCTAAAGCTGTATTTTTCTTACTACCTGTCCTTATAATTATAGCCAGAAGTTCTGAATTCGATAACATTTTAGGCCCATATTTATATAGTTTTTCTCTAGGTCTTTCTTCTTTAGGCATGTCTTTAATTGTATAATTACAATTCATATTAATCCTCCTATAAGCACCTAAACCATTACTATAACAACATAATATCAAAATACTCACTTAAAATATTATCTACTTTTGCTATAGGTAGACCAACTACGTTAGAATAAGAACCTTTAATCCCTTTTACAAATATAGCTCCCTTTCCTTGTATACCATAAGAACCTGCTTTATCTATATATTCTCCTGTATCTAAATATTTCTCTATAAGAGTATCCTTCAATTGTCTAAATTCAACTTTAGTTTCTTCATAATCAACTACTTTTATATTGGAACCTGTTTTCATAACTGCTATACCTGTAAACACAGAATGTACACTTCCACTTAAGTATTTAAGCATATTATAAGCCTCTCTTCTATCTTGAGGCTTACCTAATATCCTTCCCTTATAAACTAAAGTATCTGCAGCTATTATTATGTCGTTTTTACTAACTCTTTTTGACACATCTTCAGCCTTCTGAAAGGCTAAAGACATAGCATTAACTTCTGGAGACATATCTTTGTCCATATATTCTTCTATGAAACTTCCCTTTACATGCAATTTGGCATTAAATTTTGACAATAAAGATTTCCTCCTAGGAGACATAGATGCCAATATTATTCTGTTCATATCCTTCACCTACTAAATTCTTTTATAAACAAATATAGCTATAATAAGACCTAAGACACTGGCTATATTAATATTAAGCATAAAACCAAAAGTTAATTGTATAACATTTAAATCAATATGCCATGGCTCTTTTATTCCTATAGAATATCCTTTAGATAAAAAACTTATCTGTTCTCCAAAAAGATCTCCTATTATTCCACCTATAATTATTCCCACAAGAATCAATATTATTAATACGGCGGTTCCTCTACTTCGAGCCCTCATTTTCATCCTCCCTTATTTTTCATAATCACATAATCGCATTTGCCATATTGTTCTTTAAATTATTAAACAAGAATATTGAAGACAGCCCTACAAAGTATCCTGTAAAAAGACTGACTAATATCATTACAGGTAAGTATGAATAAATCATAATATTCTCCATCACTATAGTTGCAACTGTAATTTGAGATATATTATGTGCTATAGCTCCTAATATGCTAACTCCAATCAAGCTAAAATGCTTTGACAATGTCTTGTATACTAAAAACATTACCAAAGTGCTTATAACCGCTGCTGGCAAACTATACATAAGTGCAGTTACATTTCCTGTAGATAAAGCTAAAATTATCGTCCTCAAAAATGAAACCAATAATCCTGCCTTTAATCCATATAATACTACTGTAATCAGAGCCACAATATTAGCCAATCCCAACTTTGCTCCAGGAGCAATAAATGGTATAGGAATAAAAGATTCAATTATACTCAATACCAATCCTGAACCAACAAGCAATGAAAGGAAAATAGCTCTTTTAGTTCTATTCATATATAACACCCCTAGCATATCAATAACTATAGTCATCTACTGATTCTTCATAATCATTAGAAGTTATCTCTATAAATAATCTGTTTGGTAAACATACCGCTATATGACCTGGCTTAGAAATCCAGCCTTGCCTTTCACAAAGATGGTCAGGACAATCTGATTCAATTATTCTTGCTTTGCCATCTCCTATCTCTATTTTATTATGTCCATACTCTGTATCTATATCAATAATTTCACCTATCATATTTTTTCCTAAAGAGAAACGTTTATATTCTCTATTGTTTACAGTCACAACAAGATATTTCGTTCCATCATTCCATGCCATTTCTTTTACAACCAATAAACCTGAAATACTCAATATTATAATTGCTATTATAAGAACCTTGTCCCATTTTGTCATAAATCTCATTGAAACACTTCCCTTTACATTATGATAAAAAATATATGACTTCAAATTGTAAAATTAGACAGTATCACATTTAAAGTTTACCATTTAACTAAGTCTTTTACAAGTAACAATTTTTGCACATATTAGTCATAAAAAAGAGAACCCCTTTTGGGATTCCCTTTTAAATTATTTAAGTTCAATTGCATCCTTTGGACACTTTTCTGCACAAACACCACAGCCAATACATTTATCTTCTATCACCTTATGTGTTTGCTTTAATTCCCCTTCTATAGCATCTACTGGACAATTTTTAGCGCATATTGTACAACCGATACATTTATCTTCAGAAATATTAGCTTTCTTTCTATTTTCTAGCTGCCCACTTATTGCACCAGTAGGACATTTTTCAACACAAACCATACAATTTCTGCATTTTTCATAGTCAATCTTTGCCAATTTATTTTCAAACTCTATTGCTCCAAAAGGACAAGATTTTACACATATTTGACACCCAATACATCCTGTAGAACATTTATCTTTAACATCTTTTCCAAACTCATTACTATTACATTCCACATGCACTTTTTGACTATAAGGTACCAACTCTATTACACTTTTAGGACATGCTTCAATGCACTTACCGCAAGATGTACATTTATCTGGATCTATTTTAGCTATACCATCTTCTATAGAAATAGCATCAAAAGCGCATACATCTAAGCAAGTCCCCAATCCTAGACATCCATATTGACAAGCTTTGCTTCCGCCTCCAACTAATACTGCAGCTTTACAATCTTTGATGCCCGTATATTCAAATTTATTCTTAGCATTACATTCTGTTCCTTGACACATTACCTTTGCTACTTTTTTCTCTCCAGCCTCAGCTTGAACTCCCATAACAAGTCCTATCTTTTCAGCAGCATTAGCTCCACCTACAGGACATGCATTAACTGGAGCTTTTCCTGAAGCTATAGCTGTTGCTAATCCATCACATCCTGGAAATCCACAAGCTCCACAGTTAGCACCTGGTAATGCCTTTCTTATTTCTTCAACTTTTGGGTCAACTTCTACAGCAAAAACCCTTGAAGCTACGGCTAACCCTGAACCAAATACTAACCCTAATCCACCTAAACTAATTACAGGAAATAATATATTGCTCATTATGCTTTGATCCATTATTTTCACCTCCTATACAAGTCCAGCAAAACCTAAAAATGCTATAGACATTAATCCTGCTGTTATCAATGCTATTGGAAAACCCTTTAACGATTCTGGAACATCAGCTAACGCAAGTCTCTCCCTTATACCTGCAAATAGAACTATAGCTAAAGAAAATCCTACAGAAGCACCTATTGCATTAACTATTGTTTCAATCAAAGTATATCCTTCTTGAATATTCAGTATTGCAAGCCCAAGAACTGCACAGTTTGTTGTTATAAGAGGTAAGTATACACCTAATGCCTCATATAAAGCAGGGCTTGATTTCTTTACAAACATCTCAACAAATTGCACTAAAGAAGCAATTACTAATATAAAAGCTATTGTCTGAAGAAATTCTAATCCTAATGTATTTAATATAGCCTTTTGTATTATATAAGTTATAATAGATGCTAATGTCATAACAAATGTAACTGCCATACCCATTCCACTAGCAGTTTCAACTTGTTTTGAAACTCCTAAGAATGGACATATTCCTAAAAATTTTGACAACACAAAGTTATTAACCAATATAGCACTAATTAATATTGTTAATAAACCCATTTATACTCCTCCCCCTTTACGCTTCTCTTTTTTTTCTAAGTTTTGTCCAATTATATAAACCTATCAATAGACCCAACGCAAGGAATGCTCCAGGAGGCAATATCATTATTATAGCTGGTTTAAACGCTTCACCTAATAATTGAAATCCAAATATACTACCTGCACCTAAAAGTTCTCTAATTATACCTAATACAGTAAGAGCTAAAGTAAATCCTAATCCCATTCCTAAGCCATCACCTATTGAAAAAACAGGATTATTCTTTGAAGCAAAAGACTCAGCTCTACCTAATATTACACAGTTAACAACTATCAAAGGTATGAAAAGTCCCAATGAATTATATAACTCAACTGCATAGGCATGCATAAACATTCCAATTAAAGTAACAAATGTTGCTATTATAACTATAAACGCTGGTATACGGATTTTATCTGGTATAACCTTTCTCAACAAAGAAACCACAAAATTTGATCCAATTAACACTGAAGTAGTAGCTAACCCCATTGCCATACCATTAGTAGCTGAAGTAGTAACAGCTAATGTAGGACACATACCAAGTACTTGAACAAATGTTGGGTTCTCATCAATTATCCCATTTTTAAGAGTCTTAAAGAAATTCATTTTTTCACCTCCGCACTTTATCTCTAATTATTTATTTAATCCACTATTAAATAACTCTCTAGCTACATTTACCCCTTTTGTTATTGCATCAGAAGTAACTGTAGCTCCAGTTACAGCCTGAATTTCATTGTCATTTGAAGGAGAAGATTTTACAGATACTATTTCACTATCAGCTTTCTTCCCTTCATATTGTGCTTGAAATTCTGGCGTAATGGCTTTATCTCCAACACCAGGTGTCTCTTTATGATTTATAACCTTGACACCTGTTATTTTACCTTCTAAAGAAATACCAGTCATAATCTCTATATTACCACCATATCCTTCAGTGCCTGTTTCTATTATATATCCTAATACCTCTTCACCATTTAATCCCTTATGTGCTTCAATGACTCCTTCAGAAGCACCATCTAATTCCATAACTTCAAAAGACTCTGCATCAGGAAATAGCTCTTTCTTAGCTGATTCGATTTTTTCTTTATTAGCGCTTTCTACTTTATCTGGGCTAACACCAGTATTAAACAATTCTCTAGCTAAATTTACTCCCTTTGTAACTGCATTTGATGTAATTGTAGCCCCTGTTATGGCTTGAATTTCATTGTCATTAGATGGAGTAGTTTTTACAACTGTTATTTCATTGTCAACTTTTTTCCCACTATATTGACCTTGGAATTCCACACTGGTTGAATTAGCCCCAAGACCTGGTGTCTCTTGATGTCCTACAACCTTTACTGCTTTGATTATACCATCAGAAGAAATTCCAGTTATAACTTCTACATTTCCTCCATATCCTGAAGTGGCAGTTTTAATAGCAAATCCCACTACTTCTCCACCTTTTAATCCTTTATATGCTTCAATTATTTCCTCTGATGTACCGCTTAACTCAACAGCTTCAAAAGACTCTGCATCAGAAAGAACTTCTTTTCTAGCAGCCTCACTTTTTGCTGCCTCAACCTCTAATATTTTTTCAGAGGTTATTCCATTAGAAAGTCCAAGTACAACCGCTGCTACAGCAGTAATTATAAATAATATTAATCCCAATTTAATTATCTCACGCATTTTGCTTCACCTCACCAAATACTTTTGGACTAGTATATTTATCTATAATAGGTGCGGCAACATTCATCAATAATATGGAATATGAAACACCTTCAGGATATCCACCATATAATCTAATTACTGATGTTATAATACCACATCCTATACCAAATATTATTTGTCCTCGTGGTGTAACTGGTGAAGATGCATAATCTGTAGCCATATAAAATGCACCTAACATTAAACCACCGGCAAATAAATGATAGGTCATCATTTCAAATCCTCCACCAAATATAAAGGTCATTATAGCTACTGTAGCTATATAGGTAAAAGGTATTCTCCAAGTAATTATGCCTTTATATAATAAGTAAATTCCTCCAAGTATTAGTAATAGTGCTGAAGTTTCTCCTAGACATCCACCTATATTACCTATTAGTACATTAGTTAAAGACGGTAATGGCTGACTTGCTTCTCCACCCATAATAGCAAGTGGTGTAGCAGTACTTACTGCATCTGCTCCCGGTGTAACCCAACTTGTCATAGCTACTGGCCATGATGCTAACAACATAGCCCTTGCTGCCAATGCAGGATTCATAAAGTTATGTCCCAATCCTCCAAAAGCTTGCTTTACTATCGCTATAGCAAAAACTGATCCTATTACAGGTAACCACCATGGCGCTGAAGCAGGTATATTAAAGGCCAAAAGTAATCCAGTAACCACAGCACTTAAGTCATTTATCGTAACAGGCTTCTTCAACATCTTTTGTATAATTACTTCTGTAATAACTGCAGAAGCTATTGCTAGTACTATTAGTTTAAGCGCATTAAATCTAAAAAAATATAAACTTGCCAAAGTTGCAGGCAATAACGCTATTAAGACATCTCTCATCACCGATGTAATAGTCTCATCAGACCTCAAGTGAGGAGAAGATGATCCAATTAGTATTGTATCCATTTCAAAACCCCCTATCTATTAGCTTTTTCTCCTTTTTGCTATTATTTCTTTCTTTGCTACTCTTATTGATTGAAGTAATGGTCTCTTTGAAGGACAGACAAAAGAACAGGAACCACATTCTATACAATCTAAAGCTCTATATCCTTCTGCTTCTTCAAACATTTTCTTTAAGGACAATTTACTTATATTCAATGGTTGCAAATGCACAGGGCAAATATCTACACATTTACCACATCTTATACAAGGTCCTGGTTCAGGTAACCTAGCATCCTTTTCATTTAACACTAAAATTCCAGATGTTCCCTTTATACATGGTATTTCATCACTAGATTGAGCAAGTCCCATCATAGGTCCACCCATAATTAATTTTCCAGGCTTTTCACTATAGCCTCCACACTGTTCAATTATTTCTCTAAAAGGTGTTCCTATTTTTGTTATTAAATTTTTAGGTTCTTTAATTGCACTACCCGTAATTGTTGTTATTCTTTCAATTAACGGCATACCTGTCTGTATTGCAGTAGCAATAGCAGCTGCAGTACCTACATTGTTTACTACTACGCCTACATCCATAGGTAGACCACCAGAAGGCACCTCTCTTCCAGTAACAGCATTGATTATTCTCTTTTCATCCCCTTGTGGATACTTAGTTTTAAAGGAAACTATTTCAACACTTGAATCATCTTTTGAAGCTTCAACCATTTTCGCAATAGCATCAGGTTTATTATTTTCAATACCTATATAACCCTTATCTACTCCCACAGCTTTCATTATAGCCTTTAAACCATATATTACAAGCTCAGGTTTTTCTAACATAAGTCTATGGTCGGCTGTTAAATATGGTTCACACTCCGCACCATTTAAAACTACAGTATCAATCTTTTTATCTGGCGGTGGAGATAGTTTTACATGGGTAGGAAATCCAGCTCCTCCCATTCCTGTTATACCAGCTTCTTTTATTATTGCTAGTATTTCTTCTTTTGATAAAGAGTTTAAATCTCCTTTAGGCTGAATAGACTCATGAACTTCATTTTGCCCATCAGACTCTATAATAACTGACAACGCTTTTCCAGTGGGTGTAGCAATCTCTGTTATCTTTTTAACTGTACCAGATACACTGGAATGAATTGGTGCTGAAACAAAAGCCTCTGCTTCACCAATTTTTTGTCCAACTTTCACCTTGTCTCCAACTTTAACTATAGGTTGACAAGGAGCTCCTATATGCTGTTGCATAGGAATTTTTACAATTGCAGGATCTTTAGCTTTTTCCACAGAAATATTTTCTGTTTGTTTCTTAAAATGTGGTGGATGAACCCCACCCTTAAATGTGAGATCCTTTAACATTTATTTCACCTCTTATCTATTTATTTTTATTTTGGTTATAATAATATTAGTTAATAAATATACAATGTAAAATACAAGTATTATTTTGTATACAAAATGTTTTATACATTAAAAAATAACAGAGTCTTTTTGTCCTGCTCAAATATACCTATGTTAATAATTTATACATATAAAACCTTTTCATTGTATAATCGTTAAACACTTAGCAGTATTTTAAGCCATCTGTTACTTTTTTTACAATTCATTATAACACTTATATCATTTTTGTACAAGCCTAATGATAATTATTAAATTAACTAATAAAACATCTTAATTAAACTTATTAACTATAGTTATATATTATGAATATCTTTTATATTTTCTTCTATATATGTCTTTATCCATAACAGCACATCTATATTATCTATACTTAATTCTTTTAATGTCTTTTTAATTTCTCTAGTGTCAAATTTAAACTCTCTATTATTACACTGATGTCTATATACTATGTCTACATCTTTATCTTTATTTAATAAAGAAACTAATGTCTTCCCCATATTGCCCAATGGTGCTCTATCTATATGACTATATTTCAAACTAAAGTGCACTTCTGTTCCTTTTCCCAATTCAGAAGATATTTTAAAGTCTCCCTCGCATCTTAGAGCTGCAGCCTTAGTCAAAGATATGCCCATTCCTACCTTTCTAGTTTTTCTGGAAGTCATAAAAGGATCATCTACTCTTTTTAAAAATTCTTCGTCCATTCCCTTGCCATTGTCCTCTATATCTACAGTCAATATATCTTTATCTATATTTTCTAATATATTTATTTTTACTAATGTTGCCCCTGCATCATAGGAGTTTTCTACTAGGTCCAATATATGAAGTGATAATTCTTTCATGCTATTATTCCCCCTGTATCTGTAAGATACGTTAACACTGAATTTATATTTAACTGTTCTATATCTATGAAATTAATAGGCTCATTTATATCTCTTAAATAATGGGCATCAGAGTTTTTTATTATATTGTATTTTGATAAATCTGTATTGAAAATATTATTTTGGTCTTGAAAATATTTTGACAACTCTACTGTATATATATCTAATCCATCAGGTATAAATCCCAAAACAGCAAGCATACCAAATGACTTTCTATCAATATGAGCAGGCACCATTACTCCATTATATTTTTTAACCATATCGTTTATATCATCTAAAGAATATTTGGTACTACTAATCAACAATTTATCTACTTCATTTATTAATTCATCTTCCATGTCCCTTATTTCTTGATTACCAAAAATTAAAGGATTATTCTTTATATCTGGTAATCCATCATAAATTAAATCTTGAAACTTTATCCCATCATTTAAGTCATAAAAATAGCAACATACATGTACTTCTTCTTTAGTAGTCACCTCAATACCTGGAATTACCAATATATCTTTTTCAAGTCCGAGCTTCATTATAGACTCTACATTTAGCATAGAATTATGATCTGTTATAGCTATTATATTTAACCCCTTTATATAACACATGTTTATTATATTATTAGGTGTCATATCAGTATTACCACAAGGTGATAAGCAAGAATGAATATGCATATCATAGCTAAATTTCATTTCTATAATCCCATTTCTTTTAGTTTGCAAGCCAATTCATAGGCACTTAAATCTGATTTTAATAATGGAATACCTTCTTCATTCGATTTATTTATTGTGTCTTCATCTATTTCTACCCCTTCAGCTATCAAAACAGCAGAAATATCTACCAATGTGGCTACTGCCATTACATTTATATGCGTTTGAATTGTTATCCATATATTACTACTTCCTGCTTTAGCCATCACTAAACTTAACAAATCCCCTATATAGACTCCTTCTACATTTTTATCTATACCAGCGTCACCCGCCACAACTTTCAATCCTAATTCTTTAACTATATCTCTTATAAGCATTTCAACCCCCCTCATTATCGTTATTATTATCATTCATAAACATGCAATCATATATATTGGCATAACCTCTAACTATATCTTCTGCTAATGCCCTACAACTAGGAGCACCACATGAGCCACAATCAAGACCAGGCAATATATCTAAAATATACTTAAGCTTTTCTATCTTCTTTACTGCTGTTTCAAAATCGTCATCTAACTGCATTATTTCTTTAGGCTTTAATTCATTTGTCCAGCATACAGCTTTAGTTTTATATAGATCCATTGCATAACTATCTTTTACCTTAGATTTATATTCTTCATTATTTGAAATTTTTCTGATTCTACTACTAGCTATAAAAGGATTTTCAACATTCAATGGTCCTCCTACACATCCTCCTATGCATGCATATCCTTCAAAAAAATCTATGTTATTGAGTTTTCCTAACTCTATTTCTTCTAAAACATCTATTACATTATCTATGCCATCTGCCGAAATATAATTTTTAATGCCTATAGCCTTACTTTGACCTCCAACCGAAGACCATCCTATGCCAAGATGAGAGCCTTTATTAAACTTGTCATAATCAGTTATATGCTTAGTATTACTCACTATATCACCATAAATCTTCTTTATAGATATTGCCCCAGTTAGTTCAGATTTTTCTATTCCTATAGGCTGTTTAATACTGGTTACTTTAGCAGGACAAGGTGTCAAATAAAATACTCCTATATTATCTTCCTTTATATTATTTTTTTTCATTATCTCTCTTTTCGCCAGCCTTGCAGCAATCTCCATTGGCGATTCTATATTTACTATATTTTTTAATAATGTAGGAAATCTTACTTGAATAATCCTTAGTATAGCAGGACACATTGAAGATATAATGGGTTTAGGAATTTTTTCTTTTTCAATAATATTCCTTAATATGATACTAGAAATATCTGCAGCAATTCCCTCATCATAGACATAATCAAAACCCATATTTTTTATACCTTGATATACTTTATTCATATCTATATTATCAGTAAATTGCCCATACATTGTAGTAGATAATATTGCTATATTCATTTCAAAATCTTGAAGCCTTGATAAATCATCTGTTATTGCATTTTGAGCATGGTATGGACAAACTATAATACACTCTCCACAATCTATACATCTTTCTTTAATTATTATTGCCCTTTTATCTCTCACTCTGATAGCCTCCATAGGGCATTTCCTCATACAATGAGTACACCCTTTACATTTTTCCTCTTCCAAAACAACAGAGTGGAAATATTTATTCATATCTATCACCGCCATTTATTATATACTATTTAATTAGTATTCTAATATATACTTCCGTTCCTTGTCCCTCTTTCGATTTTATATCAAATATATCAGCACATCTCTTAATATTTGGTAACCCCATACCTGCACCAAATCCCAATTCTCGCACTTCATTAGGTGCTGTAGAATATCCTTCTTCCATAGCTAAATCTATATCTGGTATTCCAGGACCAATGTCCTTAGATAAAATTTCTATCTCTTTTGGAGAAATTATAACTGATATATTGCCACCATTTGAATGTATTACAAGATTCATTTCTGCTTCATATGTGGCTATAGATACCCTCCTTGTCACATCTGCATTTATACCTAATTGTTTCAATATTTTTTTCACATTACTAGAAGCTTCTCCAGCCTGTGTGAAATCATTACGAACAATCTTGTATTCAAGCTTAATAGAATTATTTTCTACTCTCATCTAAGACTTTGCTCCTCCCTGACTCTACACCTGTCAATCCTTTTTCATATAATTTCCCCGATGCAGTATAAAGTATATAATCTGTTTTCATTATAGTAAAATTATTCCTTTTTCCTAGTTCCAATACTTGTTTGTTAGGTGTTTTTCCCCTTACAAAAACTATTGCAAATAAATCTATCATCTCTGCCGTTCTTATAACCTGCGGATTTGTCAGTCCAGTTAAAAGTATTGTGGGGCCGTCTACAAAAGCCAATACATCGCTCATGAGATCAGAGCCAAAGGCCTTTGTTACTTCTCTGTCTAGAAACTCTTCGCCAGTTAAGACTTCAGCATTTAATATTTCCTTTATTTCTCTTAATTTCATGCTTTTAACACACCCCTATCTAATCAACCTTTATAATATTTATATAATTGTAGAACACCCTATAGTACTCACTAATTATGTCCTCTTCAGCATTATCTATCATAGACTGTCTTTTTTGTAAAAATTTATTGAGACTTTTTCTATCTTCATCATCATTTTTGTAATTATTTAATTGCTCTAATATTTTCTTATTGTTATTATCTATAGTAACTTTTAAGGATTTGATTTGTGAATCTTTTAACTGTTCTGACAACAGAGCCGTTTCTTCCTCATAACTATTTTTTATTGTATTTATTATATTGGCTAGACCTTCTTTTCTTACTGATTTGATTTCAACCCTTTTCTCATTAATAAAACTATCTTTTAATATACCTTTAACATATACATTATATCTTTCAGCTTCTTCACGATCTAAAAAAGTCCCAGCAAAAACTTTATAATCATTATCAACTTCTAAAATAAACCCAGGTATTTGCTTTGAATTCATTTCTTTTACAAGTAACTTACCGTTTTCAATATCATCAAAACTCCCTGTTTGTATGCTATATAAAACCAAATCTTTAAATTCATATACTTCTTTATCATTATCTTTTGATTTGCTTTCATCTTTAACTTCACTAATTTCTGTCTTTTCATCAACTTCTTTATCTATATTGGGTAATAATACATGTTTTACTAGACCAAAAGCTATCATGACAGATACTAAAGGAGCTATTATAAAAAAAAGTAGAAAGTTTACTAGCTTGTCCCTTCTACTATACCTTTTTCTATTTTTTCTGCTTAACCTCATAATCTACCTCCAAACAACTTTAATTGTTTTAAATAAATTCACAAATGTTTATATATATTTATCTAAATTCAAACTCAATTGAATAGGTTCATCAAAATATACTATATTAGATAATGTAACTCCTAAAAGTCTTACCTTTTTATCTATATTAAACCTATTGTCTAATATATAATGGGCAGTTCTATTTATTGTATTAAAATCATCAGTAGAGTAGTCTAATGTTATACTTCTGGTTTCCACAGTAAAATCTTCATATTTTATTTTTAACGTCACAGTTTTTATTCTATATCTCTTTCTTAAAATTCTAGTCACTACATCTTTTACATATCTATCTACTCTTTCATGAAGTATCTTTATATCATTTGTATCTTCTAAAAATGTATTTTCTTCACCTATAGACTGTGCTCCTTCTGGATTCTCCACAGGCCTATTATCTATGCCATTTGCAAAATCAATTAATTCTTCTCCTCTTTTGCCAAATAAATTCACCAAAGTTTTTTTGTCATATTTCTGGATGTCTTCAATTCTATATATACCTAATCTCTTTAACTTTTTTTCCGTCTTAGGACCTACCCCCCATAATTTTCTTATAGATAGTGGCTTTAATATATCTATAGCTTCATTTTTTTGTATTATGGTTAACCCATCTGGTTTTTTCATGTCTGAAGCCAGTTTGGCTAAAAATTTATTATAGGATATGCCAACAGAAGCTGTAAGATATAACTTGTTATTTATATCTTCCTTTATTTTTTTCGCTATTTCCAAAGGATTTTTACCTGACACATCTAAAAAGGCCTCATCTAAAGATATAGGTTCAATCTTATTGCTATAATTATAAAATATATCATGTAACTTTTGTGAAACTTTTTTATATTTATTTTTATTTACAGGTACAAATACTGCCTTAGGACATAAAGCCTTAGCTTTTTTTGATGGCATAGCAGAACGAATTCCGAACTTTCTAGCCTCATAAGATGCCGCACACACCACTCCTCTAGAGTATGGATTGCCCCCTACTATAACTGGCTTATTTTTTAGATTAGGCCTATCTCTCTGTTCTATGGATGCATAAAAGGCATCCATATCAACATGCAGTATCCATCTATTATCCATATTAACACTTCCATTATATATATTATAACATTTTATCAATACTATGACTAATAATTATATCAATTAACTTAATTAACATTGTTTATTGCATTATAACTTATATTAATATATATATTATATCTTTTTTATTTTATTAAAAAAGTTTCATTTTAAAATAGTCACAAATAAAAAGACTGGACAAAATGATCCAGTCTTTTTATTTACTCCGTATTCATTTTTACTGATTCATAATGTTTTCGCCTGAAATTCGTCCAAATACTACAATATCTAGCAAGGCATTTCCACCTAAACGATTAGTTCCATGGATCCCTCCTGTTATCTCACCAGCTGCATAAAATCCTGGGATTATTTCATCATTAGCATCTAGCACTTGGGTTTTCTCATTGATTTTTACTCCTCCCATAGTATGATGCACTGCAGGGTATCTCAATGTAGCATAAAAAGGTGCCTTTTCAACTTTATTTTTCCATAATTTACGTCCAAATTCATCCTTTTGTTCATCTACAGACTTATTAAATTTATCTACAGTATCTTTTAATACATTTGACTCTATATTTATTTTTTGTGCTAAATCTTCTATAGTATCAGCTTTTACAATAATACCTTCTTCTATTAGTTCTTCAATATTTTGTCCTGTCTCATTATTAGGACCTGTAATAACTTGAGAGTCATTAATCATATAATATTGACCATCAGTCTGAGCTAAGATTGCTTCGCATAATTTATCTCTACGATTATCTTCATTTATAAAACGTTTTCCTTCTTTGTTGACAAAAATCGAATTTTCTACATTAATGGTAGGTCCTACCAACTCAATCGCCATAGGTAGTAATTGAATATGTTCCATACCTACTAATTGAGCGCCTACATCTTCAGCCATTACAATTCCATCTCCAGTAGCCCCAGGATGATTAGTTGTTGGTTTATCTGCCGTTAAACTTGGTACATATTTAGTTCTCATTTCTACATTGGCAGCAAAACCTCCTGATGCCAGTATAACACCCTTTTCTCCCATAATTTCCATAGGTGTTTTATCTAATACATTTTCAGCTTTTACACCTATTACTCTTCCTGATTCATCTTTTATTATCTCTTTAGCCTTAACATTAGTTATAATCTCAACACCATATTCTTTTGCTGCTTTCTCTAAAGTTTCTATGTATCCTGTACCAGCAGGCTTTACAGCTTGATGAGTCCTTGGCCATAAAGAACCTACAACAGATCCTATTTCGTTTCTAAATTCCATACCATAGGATTCCAACCAATGCTTACCATCTAGTCCATTCTCAACCATTATTTTAACTAATTTAGAATCTCCAGCCTTGTCTCCACCTTCATATGTTTGCTTAAAATGTTTATCAATAGAGTCTTCAATTCCTTGCTCTTTTTGTCTTTCAGGATCAGCTGAGTTATAAGCACCACCTGATCTAATAGTATTGCCTCCAAGCATAGGCATTTTTTCAATCAAAATTACCTTACCACCATTTTCTCCTGCAGCAACAGCAGCTGAAAGTCCAGCACCGCCTCCACCTATTACTACTACATCAGCGGACTTAGAAATCATTTCTTTAGGCTCAGTTGATTCATTGGACACTGTCTGAGATAAAGCACTAATCTCTACTCCTGCACCTTCCAATGCTTTAGTTACTGCTGTCAATACAGCATCACTAGTAACTGTTGCACCAGAGATAGTATCAACTGCCAAACTTTGATTTTTCACTATAGTTTCAGGTATCTGATTTAAGGGAACATCGCTAATTTGAGGAGTTTCACTATGTTCAACAACATTCACTTCTTCTATCTTATCTTCGCTAAGTACCACTTCTACCTTAAGAGTACCATTGTGACCTTGGGCTTCACCCATATATGTACCTGCATTAAATGTGGTACTGGACTCTTCACCTTCATCAGATGATGTAGGTTCATTGCTTTGACATCCAAATGCAGTCAATAACATGGCAATAGAAAGTACTAAAACTAATAAAGTTCTAAATTTCTTCATTTAAATTCCTCCTTTTACATTTAGTTTTTTATATTTAAGTAGATTGTATGTTAATTTTAAAACAAAGTCAAGATATTTTAATATTCATTCTTATTATTGAAAAAATCTAATTAAAATAAAAAGACTACCCAATTTGGGTAGTCTTTTTGGTGCGGGTGATGGGATTTGAACCCATACGCCATACGACACACGGCCCTCAACCGTGCCTGTCTGCCTATTCCAGCACACCCGCGTATATTTTTAAAGTCACTGATATAGTATAACCCTAAAAACATACTGTGTCAAGTCAATTTATTCTATATCCTTAGATTGATTTTCTTCAGGTATATACCATTTATTGATATTGTTATAAATATTAAATGGTAATGGTTCAATTTCTCCTTTTACCTTATTATTAATCAACAATGCATTATTCTTGAAAAACAAACTCATATATGGTAAATCTTCTATAATATTTTGCTGTAACAATTTATATTTCTGCTTTTTTTCCTCTCTATTTTTAGCATTAAATGCCGCTATGAGAGACTGATCCATCTTACTATCTTTGTATCCTATAAAATTACTTCCACTTCTTATCTGTGATGAATGAAATGCAAAAGATATATCTGGTATAGGAGACATTTCCCAACCTAATAATGCCATGTCATAATCTCCTTTATATAACATATCTTTAGTACTTTCCCAATCTAAAGCCAAATCTTCCTCTGTTATTGCACCTTCTTTAGAATTATATTTAAGTTTTATATCTATACCTATTTCTTTTAAATTCTCTTTTATTATATCAGCACTTTCTCTTCTTAATGTGTTGTAACCATTGGTCAATAGAGAAATACTTAATTTATTACCCTTATCATCTTCTAATATTCCATCTTTGTCATCATCTTTCCAACCCGCTTCTTTCAATATGTTTTTAGCCTTTGTTAGATTATATCCATAAGTATTTCCTTCTTCAGATATCAACCAAGAATTGGGCCATATAGGTACATCTATCGTGGTAGCATGACCTAAATATACATTCTGTATTATAGCATTTCTGTCTATAGCATAAGCAATAGCTTTTCTAATAGCTTTTCCACCTTCATCCTTAAATATATTTCTATTAAAATTAAATCCTATAAACTCATAATTGGAACTTATATACTCATATATATCTATGTTTTTATTTTCATTATATTTTTCCCAATCAATATCTAATATTGTAGTGACATCTATAATTCCAGATTCAAAAGAGGTAATTGTAGCTTCCTTATCTGGTATTATCTGTCCAATTATTTTACTAATATAAGGTTTATCTCCCCACCAAGTTTCATTAGCAACCAGTTCAATGCGTTTTAATTTTTCATAATTCTCAACCTTATAAGGTCCTGTTCCTATAGGTTTAAAATCATAGTCTTTATTAGATGCTGCTTTATATGCATTCCTATCACTCAATCCTTCAAAACCATGTCTAGGTATTATTGGAAATATTAAGCTTTCCAAGGCATTACTATATGACTTATCAAATTCTATCGATATGCTCTTTTCTCCATTTGTTCTAGTACTTATAATATGAGACAAATCACCGAGTCTAGAAGGTCTATATACATCGGATAATATTTCTCCATATAATGCATTTACAGCTCCATATCTTAAAGTATCTATAGTAAATTTCACATCTGAAGATGTTAAAGCTTTTCCATCATGCCATTGCACATCATTTTTTAAAACTATTTGTATGGTTCTACCATCCTCAGATAAAGTATAAGTATCTACCAGCACATTTTTTATATCTCCATTCTTATCTAATGCAAAAAGTCCTTCATATATCAAGTTGTTAAAGTAATACAACTGTTTATCCCTTGTCAATAAAGGGTTTAATGTATCTACATGCGTTATAGGTAATACCAATTCTCCTCCATAAGTAGGTTCATATTCTACTACATCCGTTTCAGTTTCATTACTACTATCATTATCTATAATATTCTCATTATTACATCCTATTAAAATCATGAATGCTATCAGTATTATAATCCCTAAAGAACTTCTACCAAATCTCAAATTTATTCCTCCTAAGTTGTATTAAATCATCTTTTTTAATTTAGGGTTTTCAATAATGCCTGGTACCCTTCCTCGTTTTGCTATAGGTTCGCCCTCTACTTCTTTTATATCCATAGTCATATCTATACCTGGTGCTCCCGAGATATAGCTGCCAACACCAAATGCATCTGCTCCTGCCTCTGACAATTGACTTATTTTCTCAGGTTTTAGTCCCCCTGATACAAATATTTTAACCCATGGATATCCAGCTAAATCTAGTCTAGCCCTGAGCTCTTTTACTAATTCTACAGTAACTCCTCCCCTTTCACTAGGTGTATCCAATCTAATCCCATATAAATTCTTACCTAGCTCTTTAGCTAGCCTCAAGGATTCTTCAATTTCATCTTTAAATGTATCTACAAGAACTATACGCTTATGTTCTGGAGGCATTATCTCATCATAAGCTTTAGCAACCTCTAAAGTATCTCCTGCTAATAAAAATGATGCATGAGGTAATGTACCCGATGGCTCTTCATCAATTAATTTTGCAGTCAATATATTGCTTACTGCACTTGCTCCACCTATTCTTGCTGCTCTCTCCATTACAGGTGCTACAGCTGGATGTAAATGTCTAGTACCAAAACAAACAAAATTTTTATCTCCACATGCTTCTTTAATTTCTTTAGATGCTGTAGCCCATCCACTAGGACTAGCAAGGCAACCTAATATCACTGATTCATATATGCCAAATTCTTTATAAGGACCCTTTATTCTTACCAAAGTATCTTTAGGTCCAAATTCTTCTCCTTCTTCTAATGCCCACATCTCAATATTTTTATCTTTTAAAATGTTTTTTACTTCTTCAATACCTACAAAAATACCCTTTTTCCTTGCAAATATTTCCGCTGTAACAATTTTTTCAGAAATTCCCATATAATCTAAAATATCCTGTGTTCTAAGAAAATATATATCTGTTGTCAATCCATTGAGTATATCCTCATGAGTAGCTGAATACAACAGCCTATTCTCAGAGTCTATTTCACATTTTTCTACATCTTTTAAGTTTCTTATATCTTTCATCATTTTCATCCTTTCAATGTTAGTAATTAATAAAAGTATTTGTATATTCCAATAGTTTATGACATTCTACTCTATTATAACAAATTTTTTATGCAAAATTTATATTATCTATAAAAAATTTTATATAATTTATATGTTTTAAGTACCTTTTCTATATAATCTTCTGTTTCTTTAAAAGGAATTTTATTTAATTCCTTTCCATCATTACTATACTTTTCGTTTTTTAACCACTTAGATACATTACCGCTTCCACCGTTATAAGCAGCAAGTACTAATCTCAATTCATCGTCAAACTGATTGTTTAAATTATTTATATACCAACATCCAATCATAATATTAGTCTCAGGATTGTATAATTTTTCTTCATTAAAATTCTCTAATTTTAAATTTTCAGCAGCCCACTTCCCTGTACTTGGTAGAATCTGCATAAGACCCATAGCCCCCTTTGATGATAGTGCGTCTTTATCATATCCACTTTCAGTTTTTATTATGGAAGCTACAAGCAATGGATCTATACTGTATTTATACGCATATTCATCAATATAACCTCTATATTTTATTGGAAACAATATCCTACCTATATCTTTATAAAATAATATTAACAAAAAAAACAATATTATGATCAATAAAATAGTTATTAGTCTTTTAACCCTAAATACATAGATTCCCAAATAAACACCCCTCCGCCTTTATACTAATTTAAATTCTACTTCATCTATTATTTTTGAAATTTTAATCTTTAGTTCTTCTATTGTTCCATCGTTGTATATAATTCTATCTGCATATTGTTTCTTTTCTTCCAAAGACATTTGGGCATTTATTTTCATTAGTGCTTCATCTTTGCTTATTTTGTCTCTATTCATAAGTCTATCTATTTGGGTATCTAACTCCACATATATAAGCCATATTTCATCAGCATATATATCATTTTGTCCCATTTCTTTAATAGATTCAATTAAAAGAGGTATATCTAAAAATATTATTTTGTTTTTTAACTCATTAAGATTTATATGTTTTTTTATCTCGTCAAATACTTTTGGATGTACTATCCTATTTAACTTCTTTCTAGCTTCTTCATCTTTAAATATAATATCCCCTAACTTCTTTCTATCTATCTCCAAATATTCATTTAATATTTTTTTGCCAAAAACATCTACTATATCAACATAACATGGTTCACCAATCTCCACAACTTTTTTAGCAATTTTATCAGCATCTATCACAGTAAAACCTTTATCCAAAAGAATCTTTGTCACAGTACTTTTACCTGTAGCAATTCCTCCTGTGATGCCTATAATAGCATTACTTTGTTTCATACCAACTATCACCTGTCTTCATATCCACTTTTAATGGTACTTCCAACTCAACTGCATTTTCCATCAAATTTTTTAAAAGATTCTTTACTTCTTCTACTTCACCTTTACTAGCCTCTATGATTAATTCATCATGGACTTGAAGAATTAATTTTGATTTCATATTTTTACACTTAAGTTGTTTATAAACATTTACCATGGCTATTTTTATTATGTCTGCTGCACTTCCTTGAATAGGTGTGTTCATAGCCATTCGCTCACCAAAAGATCTTACATTAAAATTTTTAGACTTAATCTCTGGTAAAAATCTTCTTCTATTTAATATAGTTTTAACAAACCCTTTTTCTCTTCCTTCTTTAACTATATCTTCCATGTATTCCTTAACTTTTTTGTAGTTCTTAAGGTAATTATCTATATAAAGTTTTGACTCTTTTCTAGGTATTTTCAAGTCCCTAGATAATCCAAAATCACTTATCCCATATATTATTCCAAAATTAACTGCTTTAGCTCTACTTCTCATTAGAGATGTAACCTCATCTTTAGAAACACCAAAAACTTCTGAAGCAGTTTTCGTATGTATATCTTCACTCTTAAAAAAGGCTTCCATCAATTTACTATCTTTAGATATATGACCTAAAACCCTTAATTCTATCTGAGAATAATCAGCATCAACAAGGACAAAGTCATCATCTTCTGCTATAAAAACTTTCCTAATTTTTCGTCCTTCCTCTGTCTTTATAGGTATATTCTGTAAATTAGGTTCGGTACTGCTTATTCTACCTGTGGTAGTTATAGTTTGGTTAAAACTTGAGTGTACTCTATTATCACTATTATTAATTAAAGACAGTAATCCATCCACATACGTAGTTTTTAATTTAACTATTTGTCTATATTCTAATATTTTTTCTATTATTGGGTGTTTGTCTTTTAATTTATCTAAAACTTCAGCACTTGTAGAATATCCTGTCTTAGTTTTCTTAATTATAGGAAGCTCCAATTTTTCAAATAGTATAACCCCTAATTGTTTTGGTGAATTAATATTAAACTCTTCACCAGATAATTCGTATATATTTTTCTTCAAGCCATCTATTTTTTCATCAAATTCTTTCCCTAATTCTTTAAGTTTATTACTATCTACCTTGAAGCCAGTATATTCCATATTAGCTAATACTTCAATTAATGGTATTTCCACGTCAAAAAATAACTCTGTCATTTCATAATCACTTATTTTTTTCAACATCTCTGTTTCTACTCTGTATACAGTATCAACTATATTGCAAAAAAATTCACCTCTTTTATCAATGTCTAAATCAGACCATGTTTTACTTTTCTTACCTTTACCCAATATATCTTCTTTGCTCTTTAATTCTAGATTTAAATATTCTGTACAAATATGTTTTATATCATAATTGTTTTGAGAAGGATTTATTAAATATTGCCCTACTACTGTATCAAAGTATATACCATTAATCTCTATATCATTTTTAAATAATACTATTATATCTTCTTTAAGATTATGTCCTTCTTTTTTTATTCTTTCATCTTGAAAAATATCTATAACTCTTTTATCTTTGAAAAATAAATCTCTATTATCCTTAAACTCCATATAATACGATACGCTTTCATTACACTTAATAGCTACTCCTAATATGGGATCATTCAAGTAGTCATTTCCATCTACTACAAATTTAAAAATAAATTTTCCATTATCTATAACTTGGTCTAATACATCGTATAGTTCTTCTTTGTCATATATTATATTAAAATCTGTCTTTAATATGAATCTGTCTTTTTCTTTTTCATTTATATCTATCTTATCTAAAAGACTATTAAACTCTAACCTTCTATATATTTCATATAACCCCAATGAATCAGGATCTTCTTTTTTTAGGCTATCAATACTAATATCTATTGGAATATTAGTTATAATAGTCACTAACCTTTTACTCATTATAGCTTGCTGTCTATTTTCTATAAGTCTTTCTTTCATCTTTCCAGATATATTATCAATATTTTGATATATACCATCAATAGATTTATATTGTTTTAAAAGCTTTATTCCAGTTTTTTCTCCTATTCCAGGGATACCAGGTATATTATCGGACTTATCTCCCATAAGTCCCTTTAAGTCTATAAATTGCTTTGAATCCAAACCATACCTCTCTATCATCTTCTTATTGTCATATATCTCTATATTTGAAATTCCTTTTTTTGTTATAGCAACTTTTGTACTATCACTAATTAACTGTAGATAATCTTTGTCTCCAGTAAAAGCTATTACATTAAAATCCTTTTTTTCTCCGAACTTAGCCAATGTACCTACAATATCATCTGCCTCATATCCATCGATTTCTATTCTACATATATTCATCTTGTCTAATATTTCTTTTAATATCGGGAATTGACTTTTTAATTGGTTTGGAGTTTCTTTTCTGCCTGCTTTATAGTTATCATACTCTTTATGCCTAAAAGTAGGGGATTTTTTATCAAATGCCACCGCAATATAATCTGGTTCATGTTCCTCTAAAATTTTATATAGCATTGTTAAAAATCCATATACACCATTGGTATACACTCCATCATTAGTTTTTAAAGGAGGTAATGCATGAAATGCTCTATGTAATAAACTATTTCCATCTATCAATAATAACTTTTCTTTATCCAAGATACCAGCTCCTTTTAATTTCCTTATACATAATACTTATCTTAAGTATTACCTTCCTATTTAGTATATATTAAAAGGATTTATCAGTAAACATATAAATATAAATAAGAAAAAGCGACAAATAGTCGCTTTTAGATTAAAAATACATTTGTTGTTGGAAAAAATACAAGATAACTATCTTTACCACAAACTATCTAAATTATTTCATAATAGTTTAGTATTTATATATAATATTTACAGATGCGTTTATCTCTAACTGACCACTAGATACTGGAGTATTTTCTTTTACTTTCATTACAGTATCCATAGCATAATTTCTTACTGAATAATTCATTCTTGAATCTTCTATCACCTTATAAGGTTTATTAACTTCTACTCCAATAGTCTGTCCCATGGCTTTAGCTTTTTCTTCAGCATTTTTTATGGCCAGTTGCAGTGCATCTATATAATAATCTTCTTCTTTTTCTATACCAAACCTTATATTTCTAATGTAATTAGAACCTATATTTGAAACTGCATCTATAATTTTACCTACTTTATCTATATCATTTATCTTAACCTCTACAATATTTCTTACAATGTACCCATAAATTTCATTAGTTCCATCATCTTTATTATAATTTCTTTTTGTTATTATATCATATGTCACTGTCTTAATATTCTTTTCATCAATTCCTTGTTTTTTTAATTCTTCAATAATTTTATTCATCTTATTCATATTTTCTTCTTGTGCCTTTTGACTATCTTTATTCTCCGTCTCTACTCCAATATTTAAAAATGCAATATCAGGGTCTACTTTTATAGTTCCTTCTCCGCTTACTGTTATTGTATTACCCATATCAGCCTCTGTTGAAGCCAAAACTTCATTATTATTTAAACTAATACCTCCTATGAGATAACCTACAGTTAATACCAGTAATAAAACTATTGATAATATAAATGTCTTTCTATTGAACATTTTTTTAATCTCTCCTTTTTCTATATTTTTTTATTATTAATAATACTATTAGAATACCTATTAAAATTAAAACCAATATAGGTAATATAGACACTATATAAATAAACCCACTCTCTAAATTACCTATAACAATATTTAAAGTTTCAATAAAACCATCTCTAGACCTTTTAAATATGTTATTATCTATGGGAGTTATTGATTTTTTTAAGTCTTTAACTTCTCTAATTTCTACTGTAATAGTAGACATATTAACTAAACTATCCCAATTTTGTACCGTTCCTATATTAATATCTATTTCTTCTCTAGTCCTTCTTAGTTCATTTTCTATCTTTAGTATATCCTCAACCTTACTAGCACTTTTCATTATATCTCTTAAACGTTCTTCTTGAATTTTTAAATTTTCAATCCTACTTTTAGTATCATAATATTCCTTAGTAATATCATTCCTAGAAATGTTTTCATCCATAACCTCTCCTAAATTTCTTAAATATGAGAAGATTTTATCAAATGTGTTTTCCGGTACTCTAATGATTAGATTCCCATATTTTAAAGAATTATCTTTATCTGCTCTGTCATAACTATGATACATGGTTTCCAAATTTTCTATATACCCTTTATTCTCATTAATATATTGTTTCAATCCATTTACCACTTCTTCGTAATCATCTATATTTATTTGAATTCTTCCATTTTGTATTATTTTTCTATTCACTTTTTTATCCGTTGATCCAGATTTTGTAGATGGCTTAATTCCTTCAACATTGTCTGCTCTAAAAGCAGCATTTTTTGTTCCTTGTTCTTGTATGCTGGAATTCTCATTCATTTCAATAGATTGCTCAGTAATTGACTTATCATAAATATCTTTTGGGTTTAATTGTATTAAAGTAGGGATAGAAACAACAAATATAATTATAGCAGCTATGGAGGCTATTATTTTCCAATTTCCAAATCTCTGCTTTTTATTTGATTTTGTACTTTCTTTTGCTAATTTTTTATGAAGACTTTCCTTAAAATTTTTAGGTAAATCTTCTTCAGGATATTGTCTCAATGTCTTAAGAATTTCGATTGTTTTTTTATAAGATTTTTTGCACTTATCACATTCCATTATATGAAGTTCAAATTCTTTCTTTTCTATATCATCTATATAACCATCTATATATAAGGAAACTTTTTTTTCAAAATCTTTACAGTCCATATTATTCCTCCTTTCTTATATCATTAGACGACAGTTTCATCATAATGTTCCATCTCTTTAACTATAATTTGTTTTAGGTTGTCCCTTCCTCTTTTAATTCTTGATTTTACAGTTCCAAGGGAACAATCTAATATTTTTGCTATTTCTTCATAGCTAAAACCTTCAATATCCCTTAAAATTATAACTGTTTTATGAATATCTTCTAGTTTATTTATAGAACTATGTATCAATTCTTTATTTAATGTTTTTTCTAATTCTTTTTCGGGACTACTTGTATCATCAGCAACTTCCCTCTTTATTTCTCCTTCCGAAGTATTAATAGGGTTATCTAAAGAATAATGTCTTTCCTTGTTTTTTCTTAAATAATCTATACATGTATTCACTACTATTCTATATAACCATGTAGAAAAACTTGATTTTTCATTAAAACCTTTAATATATCTATATACTTTAATTAATGCTTCTTGAGATACATCCATTGCATCATCTGGATTTTTTAACATTTTCAAAGCTATATTATAAGCCCTTTTCTCATGTTTTTCTATCAATTTTTCAAAAGCATCAATATCCCCTTTTATACTCTTTTTTATCAATATATGTTCTCTATCATTCATAGACTTTCACCTCCTGGCTCCATTATACAATTAGACGAACTGTTTTAATAGAAAGTTCCATAATATTTTTTAAATTTATACTTGACTTATATATATATATTATGTTATTATTATTCTTGTGGTTGACAAGCCGAAGTGGTGGAATTGGCAGACGCGCTGGACTCAAAATCCAGTGGTAGCAATACCGTGTGGGTTCGAGTCCCACCTTCGGCACCAAATACTAATCCATAATCGTTAAAACCGTTGAAGATGCGTGTTTTGAGATTATGGATTTTTTTATGTAAATAAACTCTTTATTTCTATATGGTCAAATCTTCAGAAATCTACAAAAGCTTTTTAAAGAGTTTTTATATACTGTCCATATAATTATATTACTAATATCATTTTTGTTCAATATAGGCTAATTATATAGGTGATTTTTTAATACTTGCTATTAGAATGTATAATATTTTATAAAAAATAAGGGCTTAACTGGCCCTTAAATTATATACATTCGTTTATGATATTTTTCAACTACACTTTTATACACTTCTATCATATTAGTACCTTTCAAAAACTTTAATTCATGAATTTTGCCTTTTGTTCTCATTACCAATCTACCAAACAACCCCATACAAAACCTTATAGATAAAATAATAATAAACAACTCAAACTATAACGAGGGTGGAGCTAATAGAATTTCAATTCCTTATAGGTAAAGTAATAACTAACAAGAAAAAAGTACACTAAAAAATGCGCCAATATAGTTTCAATTCCTTATAGGTAAAGTAATAACGTGCCACTGTGCTAAATCCTACTGGATATGAAAGTTTGTTTCAATTCCTTATAGGTAAAGTAATAACCTAATTCTAAATAAGCTTCTCTTATATGGCTGCTGTCTCGTTTCAATTCCTTATAGGTAAAGTAATAACGCAAAGAGATAGAGTAAGGCAGGGGATATATCAATGTTTCAATTCCTTATAGGTAAAGTAATAACGGAGGAAGTTCTTTAAAATTAAATAATAATCCAGAGTTTCAATTCCTTATAGGTAAAGTAATAACATCTTTTATCTCCTCATAATCAAAATTTTTGTCAGTAGTTTCAATTCCTTATAGGTAAAGTAATAACCAGTCAGGAAAATCTATGAAAGCTCTTTATTGGGAATGTTTCAATTCCTTATAGGTAAAGTAATAACAAAAGCTAATTGGGAGAAAGAACAAGATAGTAGAAAGTTTCAATTCCTTATAGGTAAAGTAATAACCATATAACAGCTTACTATATACCACTTTTAAAGCTTTGGTTTCAATTCCTTATAGGTAAAGTAATAACTTCTTTGTCGCTTAGTTCTTTTGCTCCTGTTGGCGTGGTTTCAATTCCTTATAGGTAAAGTAATAACTCCATTCTTTCTGACTGTTCAAATTGAGCCATATCTTCGTTTCAATTCCTTATAGGTAAAGTAATAACCGAGTTATCTCATTTTGAAGGAGTTTAAAATAATTAGTTTCAATTCCTTATAGGTAAAGTAATAACTGAAACAGAAGAAGATATACCAAAACAATATAGGCTGTTTCAATTCCTTATAGGTAAAGTAATAACTTAGAAGCAGATTGGGCACTGGACAAGATACGAGAATCGTTTCAATTCCTTATAGGTAAAGTAATAACCAATATACAATTTCATACAGATTTATTTGGGGGTTTATAGTTTCAATTCCTTATAGGTAAAGTAATAACTAAACGATAAAGGCATTACTCTTATTGATTTTGAAGAGTTTCAATTCCTTATAGGTAAAGTAATAACGGAACATCCAGTAGATATAGATACTGGTGATTTAATACTGTTTCAATTCCTTATAGGTAAAGTAATAACTTATATGCATGTCCTCTATTCCAAAATTTGAATTTACGTTTCAATTCCTTATAGGTAAAGTAATAACGCAAAAAATACAGACGTGCTAACACAAGACTGACAATAGTTTCAATTCCTTATAGGTAAAGTAATAACTGCTTACAAAACCATATATAGTCATCTACTAATCCAGGTTTCAATTCCTTATAGGTAAAGTAATAACCCATTATGATGTAGCAAATATCACAATGTACAAAAAATACCAATTCTATATTTCCTTACTTAACTAATTCAACAAAACTATCAAAACTCCTTCTAATTCCAGTAAATTTCTTTACTACACTAATATCTTTATCAAAACGATAAATGTCGTCGACCTCCAGGGGTTTTTGCACTACTGTAGGTCGACGACAAAACTACACATCTTATTTTTTATTAATATTATTCTACATATATATTATAAAACTTTCTAAAATTTAGATAAAAAAGCTTTTAGACCAAATCTATTTTTATCTAAAAAGACTTTATAAATACTAAATAAAATATATAGCCCCATATTATCCATTGATATAATTTATGTTAATTAACTTATTATTTCATTATATTGTTCTCATGCAAAATCTCATACTTGATTTAAAACTGTGTTTCTATTAATTCACAAAACTTTTCTATAATTGCTCCAAAAAAAGAAGCTCCAGCTAATGCAAAAAGTATATATTTACGATTATCTTTTATATTGTTTTTGTGAATGCCATATCCTATTGCAAAAAATATTAAACCAAATATTAAGTAAATTAATGATTTCATCATAATCTCCCTTCAAATATGTAATCAAATCCTGTAAATCTAATACATTTCTATCCTACGACGTTCTAAATAAATTGTCAATCCTTTATGAACAAATCTTTTTATAGCCTTTAATCAAAATATGACTATTATAAATCACAAAAAGCGGTATTACAATAATTTAAATTATTGCAATACCGCTTTTTTAAAAGATCCATTCTATATAAAATAGTAACGGCCTTACTATATTATATATTACATACCTTTTATTTATATTATAAAAACAACCCTGTAATTATTAAAATTACAAGGTTTCTATCTGGTGCGCCCAGGAGGATTTGAACCCCCGGCCTTCTGATTCGTAGTCAGACATAAATTTCCATTTAACGCAACCATTGAAATCAAGCCATTTCCAGCAACTTTTCAAAAATAAACATCATGATTGTTATCTATTATTTTTTTATTTAATAGTAATTATAACATAACTCATAATGCTTATTCAAATAAAATATATAATTTTTATTACTATTTAGATTATAACGACCCTCTCATTTCCTTTCTAAGCCCTTTTAATGAACTTAGACATATTACAGGTCTATACATTAATAAATATATTCTATTGGCATATCTTTACTTATGCTAACCGTATTGTCACTTCTTAACGTTACAGTAAGTGTTATATTGCCAAAATCTAAACCTTTTAATGTTATGTCCTTATCAGTTTGGGATATTATTTCTAAATTGTCAGTATCTCCTGTGATAGCAAAATCTACTGGCTCATCAACCAAAGTATCATTATTATAAACTTTAGCAGTAAATGTATTTTCGTAATCTATTATTACTCTAGGGTCATTAAGTGAATTTTCTAATTGAATAGTATAATTATTTACTATCGCTTCTTCTATATTTATTGTTATTGTATCACTTACATTTTGATAATTAACAGTTATATCTACTGTCCCTGCTCTTATTGGCGTAACAAGTCCATTAGCATCTACTGTAACAACTGTATCATCGCTACTTGTAAATGTTAATGTAGGATTTTCTACAACTATATCATTTTTCTTTGCTACTATATCCAGTTGTACTGTATCATCGGTGGTTATAGTTCCTACTTGATTACTTATGGCAATTGTATATGTATCCTCAAATTTCCACCTATCTGCTATTTCTAGTTCTTTATCATCATCGGCATTAAATGTATCCATTGTAGCATATATTTTTAATATTCCTTTTTCTGTACTTGTTATGTTTGTTATAGCCCATGCACTATTCATTTTGATAAATCTGTCTTTAACATTTATTTTACTTGTCGTTGTATCCTCTTTTAACAATAATACTAACTCTCCTTTTCCAGTTTGAAAATACTGATTACTTTCTATATCTTGTATTCCTTCATTAATAACAACTGGAATAAAATGTACTTCCCTATCTATTATAAATTTAACAATATATTTAATTCTCCTTACTATAAATTTAGTATATACATTATTTGTTGACTCATCTTCATGTATTACTAGATAATCTAATCCTAATAAGTTTATATAATCTCCTTGCTTAACCTTTCCTTTTTCTGTAAATAGATACTTATGGTCTTTTGTCGATACTGCATCGTTGTACTCTTTCGTAAATATTCGTATATCTTCTACACCATTCAAAGTAGCAGTATAGCCAAATTTTTTCAAATGATATAAAAATTGAGTTTTTAACGGATTTAACATATTATATCACCTTCCTATTATTTATTTTTCCAGTATATAAAATTTTAAGCCCCTAAAATTAATTAAAGGACTAATAGGTCTATTAAGTACCTAAAAGCCCTTAGAAGTCCATATATCAATAAATGGTATATAAAACAGGGTATAAACTATGTTATTAACTGTCTATATGTATTATTATTTATCATTTATGATAAGGTTTATTATGATATATTATTTCCTTGTAAACAGTAAACTTACATTACTATATCCTGCATCTGCATCCTCTATATCCATAATCCTATTCCTTATTTTTTCTATTCTATTTTCAAGATATTTTATTGCTTGACTTGTAGTTTGAAACTCTGTATCTATCTTTCTCATAAGGTCTACATCATTGGCTACTGCCTCCAATATATCTACTACAGTATATAATAAATCTCTTTGATTGAGGTCTTTGTTATAGGTATCATCACCATTTAAGCCATTTTCAGATAAAAATATTTTATACTCATTGTCGGTGAAATATTCTTTATGATTAAGTTCTAATTTTAATCGTTCTAAGTTTGTCATATTATCAATCCTTTCTTATTTAATTAGGACTCACCACACCACTGTAAGTCATTTTTTTAATGGTTCAAGATGGAACTTTAAAAGTTAGTATGGTTCTGATAGAACTTTACTAAATATATTTATATATTAAAAAAGGCACATCGACTAAATCGAAGTACCTTTAAAAATTATTTTAATATCAATAAATTCTTCCATATGTTTTTTTGCACTCTCTTCACTATATCCATATTTAAATTGATTTTTTCCATCAATACGAATTATAGCCCTATATTTGTATTCTTCATGGTTGTATGTTTGTATATAGTATTTAATACCTTTGTATGTATATTCTTCGATATTATCCCTCCTTAGTCAACTTTTTTAATATTTACATCAACATTATTTTTCTCATGAACTATAAGTATAATATTGTTATTTTCATCAATTATTTTCTCTACTACTTGATAACACATTATAAAATCATTTTTACATGGTACTCTTTCATTAATTGAATATCTAATATATGTATCTCCAATTTTTAGTTTTTCAGCAATATTATATTCAATTTCATGGTTAGAAATCCCACCAATGTCATTATGATAAAATAACATTATTGCAGTGTCGCTTTTATTGTAAATATCTTCGATACTATTTTTTATTAAATTAGCAATGTCTTTATTCATAGAACTCCCCCTCTTTATTGTTAACTATTAGTTTTCTCTTTCTCACTATTTTCATGATTATCTTCTTTTGATTTATTGTCATCCATCTTTTCTAATATCAACATCGTAGAACCTAATATAGTAAATAATAGTGCTAGTACAAAATATCCAGTAGCATAATTACTATTGATTATGTAGTTATAAGCATCTCCACCAACATATGCATTAGTGCCACTATCAAGAATACTGTCTAAGTTTTTATAAGCAAATATTTTGTAAAATCCATAACATATAAAGCCACCACTAATTAAGTAGAATATGCGACCTAAATTCCCTCTATCCATATATGATACCCCCTCTTTTCTTTATTTTAGCATAATATTGTCCCATTTTCCATATATAACATATATTAAATTTTATTGGCAGAAAAAAAGTAGGTTAACTATAAACAAAAAATTGGAAAAGGGGTATTGCTTGCAAAATATGTTAGTCGTATAATTTTTATTTTGCGACAAACCTTTTATTTCCAATTAAATTATACTATACTTTATAAATGGCTATATTATCGCATTTGTAAAGGTTTATATATTTTCGTATAAGTGCATATAATGTGTATTATATTTACTTAGATATATTTGTGTTTATATCGCTTACAAAATATCTATTATTTATCCTATTTTATTACAATTATTGTTTATTATTTACAATTACATGTAATATATTTACAATTACTATTTCCATGTATATTTTTATATTTATTTACAATCATTTCAATATTATATACTCCCTGTAGGTATATTTAGATATAGGATATATTATGCTTTATTATAGTAAAGTGTACGGATTTCCATACATAACAGACAAATTTTTACAGGTCAATTCTGTATCATTATGTTACACTTTATTACGCTAATAACATATGAGCAACCATTCATATGAACAACCATTCACATATCCTATTCAACATACCCCTAGAGGTATATATTGCCATCACTCAAAACGATAGCGACTACCACCAAACACACCATATCCATATACACAAATATGTCTTATATATCCCTTATTTATTTCCATTATACAACTGTATTAGCGTTTGTATTATCTTCCCTACCCTTCATGGTCTATTCGTTTTAGTTCTGTATCTATATCACTTGTCAATGGTGATTTTTCTATATATGTCCTTATACTTAATGCACCATCTTGATACTGTTTAGATAATTGGTCTATCCTCTCTGACTCATCAATAGGACGGTTATAATTAAACTCTACATCAATATAATCATCTACATTAAACTTTATACCCTGCTTATTTAATAGTATATCTATCTTATCTGCTCTTGTATCAAACCCATCTCTAAGATAAACCTCTAATTCCCTAGCCATATTATCTAGATTTTGATATAGTATCTTTAAACTAACCTCACTAACATTGGCTATATTTGACTGTCCGAACATATGTGAAGGTACACCACTAATAACCACCAACTGTTCAACTAAAGCATTATATAACATCTTAATACTATTAGAGTCCAAATTAGCCACTGCATACTTAAAGTCCCCATCATCCAATGACAACATATAACCTACTGCATCTGCATCTATTGTCCCTTCTATCCTCTGTCCAGTAGTATAACTAATAGGATTTAGTGATAATATAGTTATAGCATCATCCATCTTGTTAAGCAAATACTCCACCTTATTTAATATTGGCTTTATATCCTCTAATAAACTTCTACCAAAATAATCATCAGTATCATTTACATTATGGTAATGAATAGGTAATCCAGTTAAATTAACTACACTATCATCCTTAATGTAATTGCCACCCTTATTAGTCCATCTATCAACTTTATCACTACTATATACAGTATAGTATTCTATATTTGATAGTGCATCTGTATAGTATTCTATAAAGCCCACATAGTCCCCTGTATTATCGTAAACAGGATAACTGTCCTCGCTTGGGATTAACTTTGATGTAATCCTTCCATCCTTGTAATATACATATTCAAATACATCACCATATTTATTAATCTTGTCAACGATCTTGTAATTGGTACTATGGAATTTACCACGTCTAAATACACGATTATATACCTTAACTTTATCATCTGTACCAGTTAAACTAACCCTCTTACCTACAATATAACTATTATGTGTACGAACTATTGATTTAGCCGTCTGTAATATCATTTTGCTTACTTTAAGTTCCTTATCCTTGTAAACTATATCTTCCCTTTCTAATACCTTGTGGTTCTTACCATCTAAATAATTTTTATTGTCTAACACCTTACTTATTCTGCTTATATGATGTGCTTGTTTAACTTCTTCTGCAAACCAAAAAGGATTATTATTATATGTATCACTTATATATTTATTTAATTTATTCATGTTATACCTCCTTAAATTTTGGAATTAGGACTGTCCTTATCCCCTTTAATGTCAAACCGCCATTATGGCGTCTTGTTTTGCCATTATGACACCTCTTCACATTTTGAGTGTGTTGTAATCAAATTTGTGATACCTTACTATCCGACAACCTTGTCAATTAACTCTTATAATAAATTCCTGCATCCATACCAATTAAAGCCATAGCAGTAGCCATTACTGTATCATCGTGGAAATTCTTCTGTGCTTGATTTTTACCATCTATAGATACAAATACATTCATTTCCTTTAGTAAATATTTACTATTAATAAGTACCTGTCCTTCTTCAAACTTTTCTCTAAATCCGTTAATCATCAATGGTCTTGACTTTGAGTCCGTACTAAATCCTATTTTCTTTTTAGCCCTACCTCTAGCATCATACGACTTATATTTGTGCATATTCTTATACTTGTAATCGTATCTAAGTTTCGATACTACTGTATGTCCTGCACTTGCTTTTTCGACTACTAAATAACCATTGTTATAGTATTTGCCTATGTTATATACCACTTCTGCAAACTTATGTGGTGGTATCTTATTCGACCTAAACTCTGCACATTGTACGCCATCTGAATTGAACACTTCACAAACAGAATAATCCTGTTTTAACCCTTCGCCACTGTCAACACCGATATAATATTTATTATCCTTCTTAGGTTTTTCCCATATAAAAAAAGAACTATTGTAATACTGTTTTAAAGTATTAGACAAGTCCTTTAATTGGTTTCTATTAAGATGTTTAGGTATATACCTTATTCTTTCTATTATCTTTTTAGAATTAAATACATTGTTTCCTGTACTAATAAATGCTTCAACTGGCGTTGCAGGAAACTCTTGTTTAAACTGTTCTAAACTACTATTTGCTATTTTTAATCTTCTCCACATTAACTGTTCCATTGTAGCCCCTTTATCAAGTAGGTCTAATTCCTCTGCATCCAGTTCTGCTTTAGTTAGTATCTTACCGTTATGTCTTGCTTTCCACATTTTAACTGCATTAATATAATCCTGTTTAAACATAGTTTTATTTTCATACCAGTTAGCAAAATAAGGTATATACATATTCTCGCCATTACTTGCTTTATTCCATAACTCACTAAAATAATTTAGTCCATTGGCAGTTGACTCTAATACTATTTTACCCTGTGGAACTAATGCCTGTTCTATAGCCAACAACTGTTTATTAATTGTATCCTTCATAAATCCAACTTCGGACAGATGGGCAAATTTAATTGTTAAACCCCTTGCAACATCTTTATTACCACAAGTACAAACTATTATTCTACTTCCATTTGTAAACTTTAATTCCTTTTTATTGTTATTTACAAGTGTAGGTCTTAAAACCTTTGGAATTGTCCAATACATCTGTTTTAACTTCTCGAATATACCAGTCGCACTATCTATCGAATAAGACATAAGTAAACACGTTGAATTGGCTTGTGTTGTTGCTATCCATAAAGAATAGGCAGTCATTAAAACAGAAAATCCCAACTGCCTACTTTTAAGTATAATATTATATTTATCCATACCACCTAAAAATTCATCTTGCAACTCATTCAACTTGAAGGGTACAACCTTACCTTCTTTATTGGCTATCCTTAAAAAATTCACTATCCAAAGTTTGGAATTGCTTAATACTTTTTTTAATTTATCTGCATTAGTCATTTATATCAATCCCATCAAGGATTTTACTTAATTCATCTTCTTTGTCATCTGCCAAAAATTCCTTACTAAAATCTGCTAAAAATTTAGCCGACTGAACATCTCCACTTAATGCTTGTTCGTACATCTTATCGTATATATTTTTCATTTTTGGCAGATGTAATAATCGCATATAATATTTTATTGCTTTTGCCACTTTTGGCTCTAGTACCCACTGTTCTGCTGTTTCATAATTAATATTATGTAAAAACTTCTTAGACAATTCCTCGAACGGTTCTCTATCCTCTTTTGGGGAACAATACCATTTTACAAAGTATGCTTTTCTTTCTTTTACACTTTTTTTTAATTCCATAAACGGTGTAACTGTTTTAGTCCCTGCCATGCAAATCATCCTTTCATTTTTTATCTACATATGAATATTTAACTTTATTTGTATATACTACTGCCAATGAAAATGGTTTCTTTTTTATTTTCTCTTTACTATGTTTGTAGCCATATCCTAAATTCACTTTACTATTACGAACTTTAACTATTTCCTTGTTGAATTGCCCTTGTGGTAGTTCTATAGGCATAGAAAAAACCCTACTTAATTCTGTAAGGTTTAATGCAGTATATAAACTATTATCTATATTTAATTTTATTTTACATTTTAAACTATATTTTCTCCTTATATCTTCAAAATCCTGTTCCTTATGTCTTTGTTGTAGTTGATATAATTCTTCAAATTCTAGCACATCACATAGATAATATTTATTTGTTTTATTAAATTTATCACTTCTGCTATAATACCCTAAATAACTTCCATCTATCGCAAGTAAAACCATTTTGGCTTCCTCACTTAGATTGGATATATCATAGTTATAATAACTTAATATTTGTAATAATGTACTGCCACAAAATTTATCTGTATAGTTTTCTCTACTAATTTTATTGATTACATTTAGATTGGCACAATCTTTATTATATTTGTCATTTTTATTGAGCATAGTAACGTGATTTCCCCAACATCTACCTTTAACAAAATCTACATCTACTGCAAATGCTTTATTTCCTGTATTATGTAATTTATAAACTCCTTCTTCAAAATCATAGAAAAAATTTATTTCATATCCTTTTATTTCTTTTAGAAATACACAAGATAATAAACTGTCTATATCATCGCTTAATACTAAATCAAATTTTTGGTTGTCCTCTACCCACTTTGGAAATTTTTCTCTTACCTCTTTTTTCATTTTTGTTATCGTATGCCGTAAGTGTTGCTAATGCAGGGTACAAACCCACATTTGGTTTTGTTACTTTAAAATTTATTACTTTAATACTCCTTTTTTGTTTTTGTTTGAATGGCATAACTGCACCTTCCTCTCATTTTTTATTTTTATTTTTGTTTATTTTTATAAATTTATTAACCTATTACTTTTTACTTTTATCAACTTTCTTTTCTATGTTCCTTTTTGCTATTTCCCTTGCTTTATCAGAGTTTAAGAAATTAACCCATTGGTGGTATCTGTTTATATTTATTGCTTGTATTTCATTCTCCAACATAGAAATATAGTTTCGCTTTACATCTAGTGCCTTTGCCACATCCTCCTGTCTTAGTCCTTTTACCATTCTTAACCTTTTGAGTTGATGTCCTCGTAACAATATAATCATTCCTTTCAATTTTTATTTTTATATTTATGTAATTACATTTACAAAATAGTCATTTAAAAAAATAATAGAAGGGGAATAAACCCCTCCTATTAAAGGATACCTACTATGCATTTGTAGATTTAATACAAACAACTCCATCGTCTTTTACAAGTTTAACTGCATACATCATATCTGCAAATACATTTGTTCTTTTGTATTTTGCCTCTCTGTCTAACTCTATGTCTAAGTTTTTCGCCATTTTATATCCTAAACTACCCTTCTTAATTATTAAAGTTATACATTCTCCAGCAGTAGAGTCGTATGTCCCTTTATCGCTTATGTAAACTGGAATACCTCTGTAGAAACCTAATAGACCATTTCTGATAAGTCCATTATTTTGCATAGTTGTAGTATTTTGTGCATCTGTAAACTCATTCATAGCATAAAAACTAGGGATTAATAAACTATTAACAACTATACCTGCAAATTCTTCAATATCCCTTTCATCGCCATAATTTAACATTCCAGTTTCTATTTCTGCATTTGTTATTGCTTTAGGGTCTGCACAAGTTGTTTGTAGTGGTGTAGTTTTTGCTTCTGCGATTAAGTCATCATCCAATTTTCGAGCCATTACTAAACCTGTTTGTGTTGCTCCTTCGTCAAGTTGGTTACCTAGATTAGTTTTGTTGCTAGAATCGTAAACCATAACACCTTTACCCACCTGTTTAATAGTTGCATATGACTCTGTCTGTTGCATTTCCTCTGTAGATATTGCATCCCCTTTAGTCATTTCTGTAGGTTGTCCGATTAATCCCCATTTTGGAAATGCTATCTTCTCTCCTTGTCCCATACCTTCCAAATCTCCTAAAGGTCTTGCAAGGTTTAGTACCTTAACTTTTCCCTCGAATTTTTCCCTTGTTAATTGTGCATAAATATCTCTTTGTATTAATGCCATATTAAATCATTCCTTTCACATTTTATTTTTTTATGTATAAAAAAAGATACTTCCACATCTTGTAGAAATACCTTTATTTAGATAATTGTTTATATAGTTCTGCATTTGTTTCGTAAAGTTGTTGTCTTTCCATATAAGACATATTTTTAAACTGTTCTTTTGTTACTGTTGTTTCAGTTTTCTTTTTATTATTCTTAGGTTTATAACTATTATCTAGTTCGTGGCTATTAAAAATTTCCTCTAATTCTTCAATAGCATCTTCTAAACCTTCATCACCAACATTTAAGTATTTAGATAATCCTGTAGGTAAATTCTTCTCCTTTAATGTATCTGCTATTTTATATTGTCTTTCCTTTGCTAATAATTCTTTTTCTTTCTTTTCTAATGCTATTTCCTTTTCTGACTTCTGCTTTGGTTTAAGTTCAGATATTTCACTTTCCAATGGTTTAATTTTATCATTGTAAAGTTGAGTTCTGACCTTATCCTCTGCACCTTGTATTGCTTTTTCAAATTCTTCCTTTGACATATTTTCTTTCCATTCCATATAATCATTCCTTTCTAGTTGCTATTCTAAGCCCCTTAAATCAAGTTGCCATATCATAGCACCTATTTTTATTTTTTATTATAATAAGGGCTATATACTGTAATTAGCCCTTTATTATTTGCTTTAATTTGTCCATACTATTACTGTTTAAATTCTTTCTATAATGTATATAATGCGATAGCATACTTTTAGACACTCCTATTTTGTTTGCTATATACACATACTTAATACCATTTTCTTTACAATAATTTTTTAGTTCCTGCCTTAAATCTTTAATGCTATCACATCCTTTCGTTTGTTTATTTATTTGGTTTTGGTTAATGAAAGTTGACTAAAAAAAATAAGAAAAGCAGGGGGAGTACCCTGCAATATTAAATTTGAAAATAAAAATTTTAATAAAATAAAAGAACTTTTTTCAAAAAAGGGTTGTATTTTTGGTTTATGTAGGATATAATAAGAATAACATAGAATATAATGGTGTATTTTAGGTAAAAATAAACTACCCCTTCCTATATTAATATACTGTGCAGGGGTAACTATTTTATCCTACATTTCCATCGAAATAAATCTTATGGTATATATTGTTATACTTTTCTACGCTTTCTAGTGTTGTAAGTCCTTTTTCAATTAATTCTTTTTCTCTATCTTTCATGAAAAATCTCTCCTTTTCCCTTTTTGTTAGTTGCTTTGTTTTAACTTTATTCTTATATTTGTAATTATCTATATAGTTAACATATTGTTTTAAAGCATCAATAACACTAAATACAACTTGTTTAGTATATCTATTATTTAATTTTTTTTCATCATAACATTTTAATACTCCTTCAACATCTAAATATTGCATATGTGCTTTATCTTTTGTACTTTTCATCCTAATTACTGTTTCTTGTATATTATTAATTTTTTCCTCTACTCTTAAAAAGTTTTTAATTAAATATCTTTTGTGTTCATGTTTCATTTTTTCTAAAACATAATCTATAATAAATTCTTTATCTATATTATCCCTTACAAAATCTATTATTGTTTTAACTCCTTGTTCATCCAGTAATTCACCTATCTTATTTAATAGTGGAGTTATTTCTTCTTTTTCATGCAACATTCTATTATATTTATCTGTATAATTTATATTATATTTTTTATCTATCTTGTTTTTAACTTGTTTTATAACATTTTTTACTGCTTGTCGGCTAACTCCCATCTTTTTAGCCGTTTTAGTTATATTTACACGTCTAATATTAAATATGTCTATGTTTTCCGTTGCTGACAATAATAATTCTTCTATATATTCCTTTTGTCTATTAGTTAAATTATTTGCTATTACATCCTTTGCAACATTCATATATTCATTTTCTTTATAATCTATGTACGTAGAGCCATAAGATCTATAGGAGTCAACGGCACTATCAATAATGTAGGAACTCTCGCCTTCTTCAAACTCTAAATCTTGAAATAAGTCAACCGAAAAGTTGGGCATATAATAAAAACTATATCTTTGTTTATCTACTGTCCTCTGATTTCTTATTACTTCTAATTTAGCATTAATATAATCAGTTACTTTATTTTTTAAATTTTTAACTATATAAGCATTAAACCTTTGCGTTTCTTCACCTTCACGTGTGTCCTGTGGCAATATAAAATTATTGGTTAATTCCATAATTTTTAAATAACATATATTTGGAATATCTTCTTTATCTATTCCAGTATCGGACTTTTTGTCAATCCAACTATATTTTTTTATTATTTTTTTAATTTCTATTTGTATTATATGGTCTACTTGTTGTTTAGATTTTGTTTCCACTTTCCTAATGCCTCTTTTAAAAGGATAAACAAAACCATTATTGCCTTTACAAGGTCGAATTTTTTGACTATCAATATTATAAGTACACATATCCCACTTTTCGTAGAATAACCCTTCTATGTAATCATATAACCATTTATAATTTGTATAACCATATTTTTTGTTATTTTTTAAATTATCTTTATTCATAATCGACATTCCCCCCTAAATTTTTAATATAAATTTCAAATCGCTACAACCATTGAAAAATAGCCAAGTACATCGGAGTGTAAAAACAACTCAAAAACACACTATGTCGGAGTGTAAAAACGACTCAAACTTGATACGTTTTTGGGTCACATTATATAAAAGAGAATTGTATATAAATTAGAATTACTATTATACACGTTGCAGGAAACCTGCCCCGTGTGTTAAACTAACTTGCTTTCTCCTTTTTGTTTTTCTTACTGGTTATTGGTATATAATATTTATTACAATTGTCTATTTTTGCCCATACAATATATCTGTTTGGTGTCCATTTTGTTACTATATCCCCTAGTTCATTCTCATCTTGATATTGTTGTTGTTTAATTTTCTTTACTAACTTACCTGCCTTAACTATTTTATTTGTATATTTTGTTATTGTTTTTTTATTTTTAATCCCTAGTATTCTTGATATTGAATCTCTTGTTGTTTCACAGTATCCATTATTTGTTATATCTTGATTACCTAAATTAACATTATGATTTTTATGTAAGAAACAGTATATAAAAAATCCTGTACAATCTAACTTTTGTATCTTATCATCATACAAATCTGTACTTATCATACTAAATCCTTTGTTATTGCAATCTTTTATATATCTATCTGTATTAACTTTTATAGAAATTAAACTTGACGGTTTTGTTTCCTTATTTAATCTATCACATTCAATTAACTTTACTTTTTTTAGTGCTATTAACATATTCCTTACTTTTGTTTTGTTGCTAAAACCTTTTAATATTTTCATATCATTGGATATTTCTGTTATGCTATAACGTATTATATCTGCCATACCACTTTGTATTGCTACTTTATTTATTGCAAACCAAAGCGTAAACCTTTTATCTCCTAATTGACTCATGAAACTAATTCCTTCTTTATCCATTTGATACCATTGGTGTGGTACTTTTACAAAATTTTTATTTTTATCATTCATAATCGACATTCCTCCTATTTTTTATCTAAATTGATTTTAATGTAATTCTTTTTTTAGTTTGGTTATTTGTGTCAATGCCTTCCTAAACTTCACAGTATCTTTAAAACTATAAACTGTATCTCCTTTTTTATTTTGATATTTATAATATCTAAAACCTAAAAAAGCCAATGTATCTGCTAGATACTTATTTTTAATTATGTAATATTTAATAATTACACCTCCTTTTCATTTAACACTTGACAAAACAAAATAATGTGATATATAATAGATTTATAGAAAATATATAATTAGCCATAAATATGTATAGACATATATAATAAGTATAACATGGATTCTAACTATCTCCAAACTTGATATATGCTTATATATGTTTATTATGGTATATTATGTCTATTTTTCTTGTACATGCTTATTTATGTGCAGTTTTACTATATATATTAAAGTAGATAAAGGACTAGGATTTTAATTCCCCAGTCCTCTTTTTGGTCGACTATTTTACTTCTCTCAATGCCTGTGCTACATGTCCACCACAAAACCCATCTAACACAAACCAAAATAGATATTTTTCCTTATCTTGCAATTTTTTATATTCTTCTAGCCATTTGTCTGCATTACTTCTATGTATCTTATATTTTTTTGTAGATGTTATAAATATTTGTTTTATTTGTTGTTTGTCCATGTTGACCATATTTGATATGTTGTTTAAATGTTCTTTTACTATTCTTTCCATCCATAATCTCCCCTTTATAATTGTTTAAATATTTATCTAAATCTTTTACTTTTCCCGCATATGCTAATACTAACATAATAATTTCTTTTCTAATTCGTCTAAATCTATCTCATTTTCCAATTCTTCTAAATATTTTCTGTATTCTGCTATTTCCTTGTCTATTTCTGCTTTCTTTTCTTCTGTTGCCGATTCTTTCCAACTTTCGCATAAATTTATTCTTTGCTTTAATCCTTGTTGTAATATAGATAATATCCTCGAATCTGTAAAAGTAATTATACCCTTTTCAAAGCCGATATTTCTTTTTGTATATACCTTCATATTTTTACCTCCTGTTTATTATTTGTCTATAGATAATCTTTATCTCTATATAGATAGTATATCGCATCTATATTATCTGTCAATAGATAATTGTTATTGTATATAGAATATTTACTATTTTTTTGTTATACTATTATTATCAAACATTTAAATAAAGAAGGGGATATAAATGTTAAATATAAAAGTATTAGACATATTAGAAAAAAAAGAAAGAAATATAAGATGGTTATCGGAAAAAACAAATATAAACTATTCTACTTTATATAATTTTATTTACAATAAAAAATCTAGTGTAAAGTTTGATACTATAGATAAACTTTGTAATTTCTTTAACTGTAACATAGGAGATATAATAGAACATGTAAAAGATTAAATAGACGGTCAGTTAGGCGTCTATTTTTTTGTTAGTGGAAATACACAACACACCATACTGTACTGCACAAATACCTAATTTATTTGACTATATTAAATCTAATTCTATCTATTGCCTTTCTATCTATGTTATCTATGCAATAGGTCTATTAAGATATTTAAACCTCTTAAAATTGTATATACGCAAAATAGATAGTTAATATAGTAGAGATATAATATTACATATAACCAGTCCAAAAATGGATTGGATACTTGAAATATATAAATATAATTGCTATAATAATTGTAGAAATACTTTTAGTCGACAATCTACTAATTTTTTACAAATAGTAAACTCTCGACTAAAATTTTCTATATTATGGTAAAATATAATTTATTTGAATTTGTATCTTACCATGTCTTCTAATTCTTTAGCAGAATATTTAGAAGTTCGTTGCTCAAAATTATGGAACTTGGTTTTAACCTTGGCTCTAGTGTTGTTGGCACTAGGGCTTTTTCCTTTTTTGATGTCGTGCTTACCGACTTCTAAACTATCTATTCCTTTTATAAGTTCCATTTGCTTTAATATTTTGGTGCAAATAGCATTTAAGTAGTTTAATAGATGATTTATTACTGTTCCATGTTCTGTAGCCCTCTTTAGGCATTGTAGGGCTTTTTGGACAATGCTATTATCGTATTTTTTTAATAATTTATCCTTAATTGTCTGTACAGTCATATTCTTATTCTTTTCTTTTTTATTAAGTTTGTCCCTATTCTTTGAAGTAGAATTATTGTTATTTTGAACTACCCCCTCTAAAATAAAATGATATATATTAGTATCATTCCATTTTTTACCTTGTTTTTTTATTATTCTTTTTTTAATTAATATTACACCCTTTTCTTCTAATTTTCTTAACCACTTTCTTACAGTATTAGGACACCATCCAGTAGTATCAGATAATGTTGCTATACTAGGGTAACAAGTTTTGTTTTGATTATTCATGAAATTTCTTAGGACTGCATACATTATATTCTCTTTAATATTTAGTTTTTCTGCTATATGTTTAGGTACAAATAAATTTCCATTAAGCATTATCTTCTACCCCCTTTATTAAGGGTAATGTAATCATCTTTTCCACTAGATGTTATTTGGTCTAGTGTATTTAATTTATCAAAATCATCTACTAAATCCTCTGCAAACATATTGACATACTCTTTGACTACATCTAATGTACTGTGTCCTAATATTTTTTGTAATCGGAATATGTCCCCACCTGCTAAAATCCATTTCTTAGCAAATGTATGTCTAAATAAATGTAAACTTGTTTTAGGTACTCCACGCTTTAAATTATATTTTCTTATTGCCTGTCCTAAACCATTAACAGTTAATTGCTTATTGTAGGCATTAGGAAATAAATAGTTATCTAATTCGCTACCTCTATATTGTAAGTATTCTATTAGTATGCGACTTAATTTCTTTGACATCGGAATGATCTGTTGCCTTCTATTCTTAGTTGTAGTTAAATGGATATAACCACCTTCAAAATCTAAATCCTTTATTTTTAAATTTACAATTGTGTTGGCTCTGTTTCCTGTGGCTAATAGATAATTAATAAGAACCCAATTTCTATATTCATTAAATTTACATTTTTTTAAATTAGGTTTCTTTAGTAATATTTCTAACTCTCTATCTGAATATGTTTCTTTTATTTTTTTCTCTGCTTTTAACATTTTTATTTTAAACTTCTTCATATAATTTAAGTTCATGAAATAATATAGAATTGCCCTTATACCTCTTAGATGTGTATTTATGGATATGTTATTACAGTTACTTTCTTCCCTTAGATATAATATATAATCGTGTATAGTTCCCTCTGTAATAATATTGATTGGATTATCTTCATTAAAAAACTCTGTAAATTTATCTACTGTAGTGTTATAATATCTTAATGTAGATGATGATAAATTTCTTACCTTGCAATATCTTATAAAATCTTTAAATCCTTCTTTAAAACTTTTGTCAGAAAAATCTTTTTGTATATTAATTTTCATTTTAAAATACCTCCATTTTTCCGACAACAATCATAAAATTGCATATAAAAAAGACATCGCAATAACTTGTATAAAAATCAAGTAATCACAATGTCTATTTTACTGTTTTGGAAATCTCAATCGCTATAAACGTTGAAATTTCAATATCTGGTGCGCCCAGGAGGATTTGAACCCCCGGCCTTCTGATTCGTAGTCAGACACTCTATCCAGCTGAGCTATAGGCGCATACAAATAATTTTTGGAGGCGGCACTCAGACTCGAACTGAGGATAAAGGATTTGCAGTCCTCTGCCTTACCACTTGGCTATGCCGCCATATTTAATTTTTATTTTTATACCTTAATCAGATGATTCTACATACTACTCTACTAAGCGATTCACTCCAAATCATAATAAAGATTTGGGTTCTCTGCTTATGCCTTACCACTTGGCTATGCCGCCGTATCTAATTTTTA